>NZ_AJRE01000053.1:0-14757 GCF_000296955.1 Streptococcus sp. GMD4S | reverse complement strand
TTGGAGAAGGAGTTTCAGAAATTTCCATCCTTCTCGATTCTTGATGACTGTTATCCTTGGGATCTGAGTGAGATTTATGATGCTCCAGCTCTTTTGTTTTACAAAGGGAATCTGGATTTATTGAAATTTCCAAAGGTTGCTCTTGTAGGGAGTCGTTCTTGTTCGAGTCAAGGTGCTAAGTCGATCCAGAAAATTATCCAAGGTTTAGAAGTTGGTTGGGACTAAACCACCTTTAAAATAGTTACCAACTGGCATAGCAAAGATGGTGAAAATATACTCTTCTGCTGGTTTAACCCCAATAATATCCCCAACACCAATCAAAAGTGGACGAAGATAAAGGGTTCCACCTGTTCCATATGGTGGGACGTATTCTTCATTTGCACGCACAACTGCTTTACAAGCTTCTACAAACATTTCTGTCGGAACTTGTGGCATCAAAAGACGGTCACAAGTACGTTGCAAACGCTTAGCATTTTCGTCAGGACGGAACAGTTGAACACTGCCGTCCTTGGTACGATAGGCTTTCAATCCCTCAAATGCTTGCTGTCCATAGTGGAGACTTGGAGAAGACTCTGAAATATGCAAGGTTGCATCCTCTGTCAATTCTCCTTGATTCCATTGACCATTTTTGTAGTGAGCGATATAACGGTAAGGTAGTTTCATATAAGCAAATCCAAGGTTTTCCCAATCAATTGCAACTGTCATGTGTTTCTCCTTTATACTATTCAAACTATGTGTTCTATTCTACACTTTTCTAGTAAAATTTCAAGTATTATTTGTAATTTTCTGAAAATTTTTTCAACATAAAGAAATCAGCCCTCTGGACTGATTCTTTTTAAGAATTTGCTTTATCTTCTTTAAAGACTTCTTTGAGGTAAGCATCGAAAACTTCTTCATCTGAAATGGTGTCTGATATAAAGCTTCCATTGCTAGTGCGTTCAGACAAGTTCAAATCTTGCAATCGGCTCTCATAGATTGTTCCCTTGTTAGATTGGACAAGGAGCGTTTGGTCGTTTTCTTCTACTTCTGTACTAAAAAGATCACCAACGAAACCTTGCTCTGCAACTGCTCCTGCTAAAAAGACACGGTGCGGTTTGTTTTTCAACTCACGCAAGACTTGTAGGCCTCGTTTGGCACGGCTGGTCGCTGGAATTTCCTCAATGGAAACTCGTTTCAAGCTTCCACGTTGGGTCAAGAGGTAGAAGGATGAGGTGTTACAGATAAAGGCAGCCTGAAGTGCATCATCTGCTTTCAGGTTCATAGCCTTGACACCTGCAGCCTTGGCACCGACAACGGGAACCTCTTCGATATTGAAACGAAGGGCATAACCGTTTTGACTAATCAAGAGAACATCATCTAGTTTGATTGGAGCTACTGCTACTATCTGGTCTGTCTCGTCTTTAAGCTTAGCATATTTAACAGACTTCGACTTGTAGGTCCGCCATGGAGAGAATTCTTTGCGTTCTACGCGTTTGATTTGGCCGAGACGAGTAGCTGCAAAGTAGGTTGTCGCATCATCAAACTGATCTACCACTTCAACATAAAGGATTTCTTCGTTCGTTTCGAAGTTTGTAATGGTCTGGCTCAGATGCTCTCCGATATCTTTCCAGCGAATATCTGCCAATTCATGGATTGGTCGATAGATGACATTTCCAAGAGTTGTAAACATCAAGAGGTGCTGGGTTGTCTTGGCAGATTGAACAAAGATCAAACGATCATCATCACGCTTGCCAATTTCTTCCAGCGTAGATGCTGCAAAGGAACGTGGGCTAGTACGCTTGATGTAACCAGCCTTGGTCACGCTAACATAGGTATCTTCCTCAGCAATCAAACTAGCTGTATCAATCTCGATAACTTTCGCAGTGTCTTCTAAGGTACTCAAACGTGGAGTCGCAAATTTCTTTTTGACCTCACGGAGTTCTTTCTTCATGAGATTGTACATAGTCCGTTCATCACCGATGATAGCCGCAAGCATGGCAATCTTTTCACGCAATTCTGCTTCTTCTTCCTGCAAGACAACCACGTCTGTATTGGTCAAACGGTAAAGTTGCAAGGTAACGATGGCCTCAGCCTGCTCTTCTGTAAACTCATAGCTGACCTTGAGGTTTTCCTTGGCGTCAGCCTTGTTCTCAGAAGCACGGATAAGGGCAATGACTTCGTCCAAAATCGAAATCACGCGAATCAAACCTTCAACGATATGGAGACGTTTCTCAGCCTTTTCCTTGTCAAAGCGTGAACGAGCCAAAATCACTTCACGACGGTGGGCGATATAGCTAGACAAAATTGGGACAATCCCAACCTGACGAGGTGTGAAATTGTCAATCGCCACCATGTTGAAGTTGTAGTTGATTTGAAGGTCAGTGTATTTGAAGAGATAGTTGAGTACGAGCTCGGTATTAGCATCTTTCTTGAGCTCAATAGCGATACGAAGACCGTCACGGTCAGACTCATCACGAACCTCAGCAATACCAGCTACCTTGTTATTGACACGAACATCATCGATTTTCTTGACGAGATTGGCTTTATTGATTTCATAAGGAATCTCAGTGATAACGATTTGTTCCTTACCACCTTTTAGCTTTTCAATCTCCGTCTTAGAGCGAACGGCCACGCGCCCTTTCCCAGTTTCATAGGCCTTTTTGATTTCGTCACGGCCTTGGATAATCCCTCCAGTCGGGAAATCTGGTCCAGGCAAGAATTCCATCAGCTTATCCACCTTGGCAGTTGGGTGGTCAATCATGTAGACTGTCGCATCGATAACTTCGGCCAAATTATGTGGTGGAATGTCCGTAGCATATCCAGCTGAAATCCCAGTCGAACCATTGACCAAAAGGTTGGGAAAGGCTGCTGGTAAGACAGTTGGTTCTTTCTCGGTATCGTCAAAGTTCCACGCAAAAGGAACGGTCTTTTTCTCGATGTCCTGAAGGAGATAACCTGCAATCTCAGACAAACGTGCCTCTGTATAACGCATAGCCGCCGGCGGATCTCCGTCCATAGAACCGTTGTTACCGTGCATTTCAACTAGAATCTCACGATTTTTCCAGTCCTGAGACATACGGACCATGGCATCATAGATGGAACTGTCACCGTGTGGGTGGAAATTCCCCATGATATTCCCGACAGACTTGGCAGACTTACGGTAGCTCTTGTCAAAAGTATTGCCATCCTTATTCATCGAATAAAGAATGCGACGCTGAACCGGCTTCAAACCATCCCGAATGTCTGGCAAAGCCCGGTCTTGAATAATATACTTGGAGTAGCGACCAAAGCGCTCTCCCATGATGTCCTCAAGGGACATGTTTTGAATGTTACTCATATAAGATACAAAGCCCGTAAAATGCAAAGTGAAAATACAGCGAGCGATGCTCGCAAGAGAATTTATCTTTTTCACACAGTATTTAGGGCGTGTTCAACTCCTTTCAAAGAATGTAGAGTGGTTTTTATAGAATAAGGGATAATTTACAGAAATTAGTCCCGTGTTCAGTTACTATATATAACTAAACTATCTTTTCTGTAGTTTAATCTTTTAAATTATATACTTCATTTAGTTAGTGATTTGAAAGTCTCTCCTCAGCATACTCAATCATCTTCTCAGCTACTTCCATATCATAGTCAAATCCCTCTTTTTGAGCAAGGAAATGAGCCTCTTGATGGAAAAGTTCCATGGTAGCAAATAAAGACTGAGTGAGTTTTTCTAAACTTGAGAAATCAAGTAGGTTCGAGAATTGTTTCTCTTTCTCAGCAGGTAGATAGTTAAAGAGATATTTATAGTTCTTACCAATATCAATCGTCCCCTTATCAGCTGCAACTTGCCAAGCCACGACCTTCAAGAGTTCTTGCTGACAAATCCCATAGAGATGGTCAGTAGCATAGATGACTTGCTTGCGACAGATTCCTTTGACCACGTAAGCTGACACCCACCAAAATTCATTGCAGGCTTTTTGAAAATCAATCGCACTAGCTGGGTTTGTCCAGTAACGTTGAGGATTTGGAGAATAGGGCACAAACAAGCCTTTCTCATCTTTCAAAACTGTATAATCAGCTTCACTATCCACCCACTCTTGAATATATTCCGTAGGACAGAGGGTCAAATCAATCCGATTTCCATCTTCAAAGAGCATGAGATAAAGTCGACGGTTACCTAGAACATTATGCTGCTCAATGATACGTGTTCCAAACTGGTCCAACCAAGCAAGATTACTCGTTAGATTATCTAAGTCGTCCACGACATAAACAACATCATAATCTTGAAACTCATCTTTTGGTGCTTTTGTATCAGTTCGTGAACCGGACATGGCGACAGCCTCGACTTTTAGACTTTTTGCGGTTTGTAAAATTAATCTCAGCATTTGCGCTTCACTTCTATGTTGTCTGCACATATCTTTTATAGAATTATTTTTCATTGCCGTCTTGCTCCTCTTGTTTTTGGATGCCTCGTATTCTTTTCTTCTCAAGCTCTCCTACGATCAATTGGATAGTTGAACAAATCCCCAAAACGATTAAAATAAAATATAACAAATTCATATCGTTTCTATGATATATTTGAAAGCTTCTCCATAATACAAAAGTATTTACTAATGAAAGAAGGAAAAGTAAAATAGCATTGAATCGAAGTGTTATAGCAAACTTACTCTTAAAAAACCTATAATGTTTTCCAATCCGATAGAGAGTATATAGTGAAAAAACAATCATCAAAGGTGTGAAGGCAAGTGCATAAAATAAGATAAACCCTATTCCTGAGTATGGTTTACTTTCCATTGGTAGATCTAATAGACAGATACCAATAGTGAGGATGTTCAATATAAACAAAGATACTGTACGAGCACACTCTTTTCTACCTTTATTGTTCATTAAATCATATATAATTCCAAAAATGGCCAAGAGAACAAGGAAAAAAGGCATCATTAATAACGTAATCAATCCAGCACCTCCAATAGTTTTAGCGATTGTTTACATGCAAAAGATGATCGTCGCCTTTACTTGAACTTTACAACTCCCCTGTATGGTAAAGTTTATACCCTTCGTAATAATATGAAGCATCCACCCCCTGAAAAAAACGGGCTTGAGTGAGGTCATCCGTCAGATTATTGAAGAGGAGATACTTGAGTTCTTATCAGCGTCAACTTTTAAAGTTTTAACTGTTCCTAAAATCAGTCCAAGCATTTAGGGTTCTGTTCTCATATTTCTCTCCTTCATCACTTAGAGCTGTTTGAAATTGTTTTTCATTATATATCGTAAACCATTTGCCATCTCTTACATAATCTAAGCAATTAATCACTATTCCCTACCAAAAAGTATTCTGTGTCTTACTGATTTCGTTTGGTGTAATGGAGATAGAGAGGAGGAAGATAGGAAACTAGAATCATCAAAATCATTACCAAGAATGTCAACAGATGGATCTGAACTAAATTTACCACATACCATCCCAGAATACCTACAGATAGGGGGCCTAAAACATAGGATAGGAAAATCAAAAAAGCCTTCCACCGTTTCTCCGGATAGACGTAACACAATCGAATAAGTGTGTAGACTAAGGCTCCTGCTATCAAAGGAAAACCAATAAACAGCATAATAGCAGTCGCTACTAAAGCACTGGATTCTGAGGAATCCATATTAAATAAAAGCATCAAGATCATAAATAAAGTAAATACAATCGGTGCATATAATCCTTGGAAACTTTTTTTTCGACTATTGATGTAGAATGCAAGAATAGCCGAGGGTAAAGAAACTAAGAAAATCAAACCCAAATAACTTCCAAAAATCGAATGTCCGGAACTATCCATTATTCATACTCCTTAAAACACTGTCGCTTCCTCCAGCGTAAACTTAACATTATCTTCAATCCATTTACGGCGTGGTTCAACCTTGTCTCCCATGAGGACATTGACGCGACGTTCAGCGCGTGCTAGGTCTTCGATGGTGACACGGATAAGAGTGCGGGTTTCTGGATTCATGGTTGTTTCCCAGAGCTGATCTGCGTTCATTTCACCAAGTCCCTTGTAGCGTTGGAGGGTTGCGCCTTTACCAAACTGTTTGCGGAGTTCTTCTAGTTCTCCGTCTGTCCAAGCATAAGCTACTTCTTCTTTCTTGCCTTTGCCTTTGGACATCTTGTAAAGAGGCGGAAGGGCAATATAGACATGGCCTGCCTCAACTAGCGGACGCATGTAACGATAGAAAAATGTCAAGAGCAAGGTCTGGATATGGGCACCATCGGTGTCCGCATCGGTCATGATAATGATCTTGTCATAGTTGGCATCTTCAATGGAGAAGTCTGCACCCACACCCGCACCAATGGTATAAATCATGGTATTAATTTCTTCATTTTTGAGGATATCCGCCATCTTAGCCTTGGCTGTATTAATCACCTTACCACGAAGAGGTAAGATAGCCTGGAACTTGCGGTCACGACCTTGTTTGGCAGAACCACCGGCAGAGTCACCCTCGACTAGATAGAGTTCATTCTTAGCTGGATTTTTAGACTGGGCTGGCGTTAATTTACCAGAAAGCAAGCCCTTGTCTTTCTTATTCTTCTTGCCATTTCGGCTCTCATCACGCGCCTTACGTGCTGCTTCACGAGCATCACGGGCCTTGATAGCCTTGCGAATGAGATTAGAAGCTAGTTCTCCATTTTCCATGAGGAAGAAGGTCAACTTATCAGCCACAATTCCATCTACAACAGGACGAGCCAGAGGACTCCCTAGTTTATCCTTGGTCTGACCTTCAAACTGGAGGTGTTCTTCAGGAACTAGGATAGAAAGAACGGCTGCAAGTCCCTCACGATAATCTGAACCCTCAAGGTTTTTATCTTTTTCCTTGAGAAGTCCCGTTTTACGAGCGTAGTCATTCATAACCTTGGTAATGGCAGACTTAAGTCCTGTCTCATGCGTTCCACCATCTTTCGTGCGAACGTTATTGACAAAGGATAGAATATTATCTGAAAAACCATCATTGTACTGGAGGGCAACTTCCACTTGGAAACTATTGTCTTCGCCTTCAAAGTATAGGACTGGCGTCAAGGTTTCCTTGTCTTCATTGAGGTAAGAAACAAAGTCTTGTACCCCGTTCTCATAATGGAATTCGATAGATTCATCTGTTCGTTTGTCTGTTAATGACAAGGTTACATTTTTTAAGAGAAAGGCTGACTCATTAAGACGCTCTGAAATGGTATTGTACTTGAAATCTGTCGTAGAAAAGATACTAGCATCCGGCATAAAGGTAACTTTAGTACCTGTCTTAGACTTAGGTGCTGTTCCAACCTTTTCAAGAGTTGTTACGGGCTTCCCACCATTTTCAAAACGTTGCTTGTAGACTGCACCATCACGCGTAATTTCCACTTCCAGCCAACTAGAGAGGGCGTTGACTACAGAAGAACCAACTCCGTGAAGACCACCAGAAGTCTTGTAACCACCTTGTCCGAATTTTCCCCCAGCATGGAGAATGGTAAAGATAACTTCAACAGTTGGAATTCCCATGGCGTGCATCCCTGTCGGCATCCCTCGACCATGGTCTTGAACGGTTAGACTGCCGTCTTTATTGATAGTCACATCAATGCGGTCACCAAATCCAGACAAGGCTTCATCGACTGCATTGTCCACAATTTCCCAGACTAGGTGATGGAGACCAGCACCGTCAGTCGAGCCAATATACATCCCCGGACGTTTACGGACCGCATCCAACCCTTCTAGCACCTGAATGGCGTCATCATTGTAGTTATTAATATTGATTTCCTTTTTTGACACAAGGAACCTCCTATTTGTTCATCTTTTCTATTTTACAGGTTTTCTAGCGATTTTGCAAAGCTTTTCCCTTTCAGCTGTCACAATTTCACAGGATATTCTCTGACTTTCTATACCGTTTCATGGTATAATAGTTCTATGATGACATTTGTATTATTAATTTTAGCTTATTTGCTAGGTTCGATTCCGTCTGGTCTTTGGATTGGACAAATCTTCTTTCAAACAAATCTGCGTGAACACGGCTCTGGAAACACCGGAACAACCAATACTTTCCGAATTTTAGGTAAGAAAGCGGGTATGGCAACCTTTGTGATTGACTTCTTTAAAGGAACCTTGGCCACTCTCCTTCCTATTCTTTTCCACCTACAAGGTGCATCACCTCTTGTATTTGGACTTTTGGCTGTGATTGGACATACTTTCCCTATCTTTGCAGGATTTAAGGGGGGCAAGGCTGTCGCAACTAGCGCTGGAGTTGTTTTCGGATTTGCGCCTGCCTTCTGTCTCTATCTAGCAATCGTATTCTTTGGAAGCCTCTATCTAGGTAGTATGATTTCACTGTCTAGCGTTACTGCTTCTATCGCAGCCGTTATCGGAGTTCTCCTATTTCCACTATTTGGTTTTATCCTAAACAGCTATGACCCTCTCTTCATTTTGATTATCCTAGCACTTGCTAGCTTGATTATCATTCGTCACAAGGATAATATCACACGTATCAAAAATAAAACTGAAAATCTTGTCCCTTGGGGATTGAACCTAACCCATCAAAATCCAAAAAAATAAAACGCCAGTTTGAAACTGACGTTTTTTTGTATGCTTATTTTGACTTGATGTAGTTGATACCGTCTGCCTTAGGTGCAACTGCTTTTCCAAAGAAGGCTGCCAAGACAAGGATGGTCAAGACATAAGGGGCGATTTGAAGGTAAACCGCTGGCACTCCTTGTAGGAAAGGTAATTGAGAACCGATAACTGCCAAACTTTGTGAAAGTCCGAAGAAGAGACTAGAAAGCATAGCACCGATTGGGTTCCATTTACCAAAGATCATTGCCGCAAGAGCGATAAATCCAGGACCGACAATAGTTGTCACTGAGAAGTTAACTGAAATGGATTGAGCATAAATCGCTCCCCCAATTCCACCAAGGAAACCTGAAATAACAACCCCAAGATATCTCATTTTGTAGACATTGATCCCCAAGGTATCCGCTGCTTGAGGGTGTTCACCGACAGAGCGAAGACGAAGACCAAAGCGGGTCTTGAAGAGGATAAACCAAGCAAGGAAAGAGAAGGCAATCGCGATATAACCTAGTAGACTGGTTGACTTGAAGAAGATATCTCCAATCACTGGGATATCAGCCAAAACTGGGAAATCAAAACGTCCAAAAGTTTGGCTTAAGTTATCCGTTTGTCCTTTGTTATAAAGAACTTTAACCAAGAAAACCGCTAGGGCAGGCGCCATCAAGTTCAATACTGTACCACTGACAACATGGTCCGCACGGAAATGAACTGTAGCGACTGCATGGATGAGGGAGAAAATAGCTCCCACGATACCAGCAACTAACAAGGAAATCCAAGGAGTAGCTGCTCCAAGTTGTTCTGCAAACTCAAGGTTAAAGACAACCCCAGAAAAGGCCCCCATAACCATAATTCCTTCAAGACCGACATTGACAACACCAGCACGTTCAGAGAAAACGCCTCCGATACTCGTAAAAATAAGTGGTGCTGAGTAAATCAGCATAGAAGAGACCAAGAGGGTGAGTAATGTTGTAATAGACATCCTTACTTACCTCCTTTAACTTGTTTTTTAGGTTTGACAAAGCGTTCGATAATATAGTGAACGCTGACAAAGAAGATAATAGACGCTGTTACAATGCTAACAAGCTCAGACGGAACTTGTGCTGCGTTCATCCCCGGTGCTCCTACTTGCAAAACTCCAAATAAGAAGGCTGCAAAGAGAATTCCAATTGGTGAATTTCCAGCAAGCAAACTAACTGCCATCCCGTTAAATCCGATAGCTAATGATGATCCCTGAACGTAAACGTTTTGGAAGGTTCCAAGACCTTCGACAGCTCCACCAAGACCAGCCAAAGCACCAGAGATAATCATTGATAGAATGATTGTACGTTTTGCTGAAATACCAGCGTACTCTGAAGCGTGGGGATTGAGACCAACTGCGCGAATTTCAAAACCGAGAGTCGTTTTCTTGAGCAAGAACCAAATCACGCCAACAGCAATGATTGCAAAGAAGATTCCGATATTCATACGAGAATTTCCAGTCAACTCTGATAACCATGGGGTCTGGTATGTAGCGTTGGCACTAACACGAATCGTTGAGTCTGTACTTTGCATAATATCTTTAGGAAAGGCATGAATAAAGGCATTTCCCACATACAATACAATGTAGTTCATCATGATGGTCACAATGACCTCTGACGTACCGAGATAGGCTCTGAGGATACCTGGAATTGCTCCAACAATTCCACCTGCGATCAAAGCAATGATCACTGTCAATGGAATCAAAACGAGACGAGGCATGTCTGGATTTGACAAGGCAAACCAACCACTGAGAATCCAGCCTGCAAGTGCTTGACCAGGAAGTCCAACGTTAAAGAAACCTGCTCGACTGGCAACTGCGAAACCTAGACCTATCAAGACAAGAGGACCCATGGCACGGAAAATTTCTCCAATCCCACGGAGGCTACCAAAAGCTGTATAGAACAACTCCTCATAGCCCCAGATAGCATCATATCCGAAGATCCACATGACAATGGCTCCGAGCAAGATTCCTAAGAATACGGAAATCAAGGGAACCGAAATTTGTTGTAACTTTTTAGACATCACTCTTCTCCTTTCCCAAGTTTCCACCTGCCATCAAGACACCAAGTTCTTGTTTGTTAGTCGTTTCTGGCGATACAATACCTTGAATCTTACCATCGTGAATAACAGCAATTCGGTCTGAGACATTTAAAATCTCATCCAATTCAAAGCTGACAACAAGGACAGCCTTACCGTTATCACGCTCTTCAATCAAACGTTTGTGGATATATTCAATGGCACCGACATCCAAACCACGAGTTGGTTGGCTGACGATAAGGAGATCAGGATCACGATCAATCTCACGAGCGATAATCGCTTTTTGTTGATTTCCTCCTGAAAGAGCTGCTGCTGGAACAAATTCGCTTGCCGCACGGACGTCAAATTCTTCCATCAATTTCTTGGCATGTGAAGTGATATTGGCATAGTTCAAGATACCATTCTTGCTGAGTGGTTCTTTGTAGTAGGTTTGAAGAGCAATATTTTCTGAAATCATCATCTCCAAAATCAAGCCATCCCGGTGACGATCCTCAGGAACGTGCCCCACGCTTAGTTCTGTAATTTGTCGAGGATGCATTCCCACAATTGATTTGCCTTTTAATTCAACGCTACCTGACTCAATCTTACGAAGACCTGTAATGGCTTGAATGAGTTCAGATTGACCATTGCCATCAATACCTGCAATACCGACAATCTCACCAGCACGAACATCCAAAGAAAGATTCTTCACAGCTGGTACACCGCGGTTTTCATTGACAACCAAGTCTTTGATAGACAAGACCACTTCTTTGGGTTGTGGTGCCTGTTTTTCCGTTTTAAAGGAGACTGAGCGTCCAACCATCATTTCTGCCAAGTCCGCATTTGTTGCCCCTGCGATTTCAACTGTCTGGATTGATTTCCCACGACGGATAACCGTGACTCGATTGGATACCGCACGAATCTCATCCAGTTTATGGGTAATCAAAATGATAGACTTCCCTTCTTTGACAAGGTTTTTCATGATTGCCATCAACTCATCAATCTCTGAAGGAGTCAATACGGCTGTAGGTTCGTCAAAGATAAGGATATCAGCACCACGATAGAGTGTTTTCAAGATCTCTACACGTTGTTGGGCACCAACGGAAATATCCGCCACCTTAGCAGCTGGATCCACTGCCAAACCATAACGTTCAGAAAGAGCCTTGATTTCTTTAGTAGCACCAGCTATATCTAGAACACCATTTTTAGTGATTTCACTCCCTAAAATGATATTCTCAGCTACTGTAAAAGCTTCAACCAACATGAAATGTTGGTGAACCATCCCAATTCCAAGACCAGCGGCTTTAGATGGTGAGTCTAGTTTTACAACCTGACCATTCACCACAATTTCACCACTCGTTGGTTCAAGAAGTCCTGCCAGCATATTCATCAGAGTGGATTTACCCGCTCCATTTTCTCCTAAAAGTGCATGGATTTCACCTTTTCGCAGTTGCAAGTTGATTTTGTCGTTTGCTACAAATTCACCAAACACCTTGGTAATATCCCGCATCTCAATGACATTTTCGTGTGCCATATGCTCTTCCTTTCAGAGGTTTATTTTATTTCAATAAAACCTGCTAATCACATTAACAAGCTCTATTGAGACAAAAATTGCCTCAATTCTTAAAGAAGCGACCAATGGCCGCTTCCTAAGAAATGACTTTTATCCATTATTTTTCAGGAACTTTTACGCTTCCGTCAAGGATTTTAGCTTTTGCATCTTCAACAGCTTTTTTACCTTCTTCTGAAAGGTTTGTTACTGCTAGCTCAACCCCTTTATCTTTCAATGAGTAAACAATCACTTGTCCACCAGGGAATTCACCTTTTTCTGTTTTGTTGGCAATATCTTTTACAGTTGTACCAACTTGTTTCAATGTAGATACAAGAACAAAGTTAGATTCTTTACCATCTTTAGAAGTGTATTTACCTTCTGCTGCTTGGTCACGGTCTACACCGATAACCCAAACTTTTTCGTTTTCATTTTTGTTTTCGTTCAATGATTTTGCTTCAGCAAAGACACCAGCACCTGTACCACCAGCTGCTTGGTAGACAACGTCTGCACCGGCAGCGTATTGAGCTGCTGCAATTGTTTTACCTTTGGCAGCATCACCAAATGAACCAGCGTAGTCAACTTGGACTTTGATAGATGGGTCTACTGACTCAACACCAGCTTTGAATCCAGCTGCAAAACGTGAAATAACTTCAGATTCGATACCACCTACAAAACCAACTTGTTTTGTTTTCGTAGTTTTCGCTGCTGCAACACCAGCAAGGTAAGCTGCTTCGTTATCCGCAAATCTTACGCTCGCAACATTATTTTGACCTTCAATCACATCATCAATCAAGACATAGTTTAGGTCAGAGTGGTCTTTTGCTGCTTCCTCAACTGCATTGTGAAGGGCAAAACCAACACCGAAGATCAGGTTGTAACTTCCAGCCGCTTGTTGCAAGTTGTTAGCATAGTCTGCTTCGCTTGTTGATTGGAAGTAAGTGTAACCTTTATCTTTAGAAAGATTGTGTTCTTTACCCCAGTCTTGCAAACCTTCCCAAGCTGATTGGTTAAATGATTTATCATCAACACCACCAGTATCTGTTACGATTGCTGCTTTGGTCTTCATTTCTGATGAAGATGAAGCTGCGTTACGAGAAGAGCGGTTACCACATGCAGCAAGTCCAACTGCTGCTACTGCAACTAGACCAAGGCCTAGCCATTGTTTCTTGTTCATTACTGAACCTCCTAAATAAGATGTGCAACGATGTTGCAAGTATGGATTGGTTGGCCACAAGGACCACAGCCACTACAAGAGCGGCCCAGACTAATTTAAGTCTGTAAATGAGTATGGAAGTAACTCCCCGACCGTCATCTCGACCGTCGATTTATCTTTAGCGACTAAAGTCACTTTTAGATCTTGTTCAAAAAATTCAACCATGACCTGGCGGCAAGCACCACATGGCGAGATGGGTTTTTCAGTTTGTCCGTAGACAATCAATTCTGAAAATTCCCGTTTCCCCTCAGAGACTGCCTTGAAGATAGCTGTACGTTCCCCACAGTTAGTCAAGGGATAACTAGCATTCTCGATGTTCACACCTGTATAAATACTACCATCCTTGGCTACTAAAACAGCTCCGATAGGAAAGTGAGAATAGGGCACGTAGGCATTCTTGCTGGTTTCAATTGCTAGTTCAATTAACTCAGTAGTCGCCATCAGCCAATTCTCCTTTTAAGATTGCTACACCAGCGGATGTTCCAATACGAGTAGCACCTGCTTCCACAAAAGCGACAGCATCCGCATATGAACGAGCTCCACCAGCTGCCTTAACTCCCATATCTGGTCCGACTGTTTTACGCATCAACTGAACATCCTCAATAGTGGCACCACCAGTTGAAAATCCAGTTGATGTTTTGACAAAGTCAGCGCCTGCTTTCTGGGATAATTGGCAAGCCACAACCTTTTCATCGTCTGTCAACAAGCAAGCTTCAATAATGACCTTCACCAACTTGTCACCACTTGCTTCTACGACAGCACGGATGTCCGATTCAACTAAATCCAGATTGCCTGATTTGAGAGCACCGACATTGATAACCATATCAATCTCATCTGCACCATTTTGGACAGCTTCTTTTGTTTCAAAAGCTTTCACAGCTGAAGTTGTTGCTCCCAAAGGAAAACCTACTACTGTACAAACTTTTACATCTGAGCCTTCAAGCCCTGTTTTCGCATGTTTCACCCATGTGGGATTAACACAAACGCTGGCAAAGTCATACTCACGCGCTTCAGATAGCAAACAATCAATTTGTTCTTGGCTTGCATCTTGCTTTAAAAGCGTATGATCAATATATTTATTTAACTTCATATTCGGATTCTCCCTGGTTTTATGAGATAATTTCTATAATTTCTCGTAAACTTTGCACTCCATCATTTATTTTAACATATTTTTGAAATTCTGTAACTAGTTCAGAAGAAATTTTTCCATTTGTATAAACTTTTGCAACAATTTCCCCTTTTTGAACGGAGTCTCCAACCTTCTTCTCAAAAACAATCCCTGTTTCATAGTCCAAGTCATCAGACTTGATTGCACGACCAGCTCCTAGTCTCATGGCATAGAGGCCAAATTCCATTGCAGGAAGAGCTGAAATAACACCCGTATCTTGAGCTGGAATTTCCACCACATGGGCAACTTTGACGGGGCGATA
>NZ_AJRE01000052.1:0-15356 GCF_000296955.1 Streptococcus sp. GMD4S | reverse complement strand
TCTTGTCTGTCATTCGCTTTGTTGGGGTTGAAAAGTTCTCTCAAATTCCGCTATTTGGTTACGTTGCTAAACGTTTCAGTGCCTTTTTTAATCCTTTTAATGACTTGGCGGGTGCAGGACACCAGCTCGCAAATTCTTACTATGCAATGGTAAATGGTGGCTGGTTCGGACTTGGATTAGGAAATTCCATTGAGAAACGTGGTTATCTGCCAGAAGCCCATACGGATTTCGTCTTTTCGATTGTTATAGAGGAGTTTGGATTCGTTGGAGCCAGTATGATTTTGGCTTTACTCTTCTTCTTGATTTTGCGAATCATCTTGGTTGGTATTCGAGCAAAGGATCCCTTTAACTCCATGGTTGCTATTGGTGTCGGAGGAATGATCCTTGTTCAGGTCTTTGTCAATATTGGTGGGATTTCAGGGTTGATTCCCTCTACAGGGGTAACCTTCCCCTTCCTTTCACAAGGAGGGAACAGTCTATTGGTATTATCCGTAGCCATCGCACTTGTACTGAACATTGATGCAAGTGAAAAACGTGCCAAACTTATCAGAGAATACGAGAATCAAACCGATGAAAATCTGTAAGGATTGAATGGAAAGGAAAGTATATGTCTCTTCAAAAATTAGAAAACTATAGTAATAAAGCAGTCGTCCAAGAAGAAGTCTTGATTCTGACTGAGCTATTAGAAGATATCACAAAGAATATGCTAGCGCCAGAAACCTTTGAAAAGATTATCCAGTTGAAGGAAGTATCAACTAGCGAGAATTATCAAGGGCTCAATGACCTAGTGACCAGTCTTTCGAATGAAGAAATGATTTACATTTCACGCTATTTCTCTATCCTTCCACTTTTGATTAATATCTCTGAGGATGTGGATTTGGCCTATGAAATCAATCACCAAAACAATGTGGACCAAGACTATCTAGGGAAACTATCTACAACGATTAAAATGGTAGCTGAAAAAGAAAATGCAGCTGAAATTTTAGAAAAGTTAAATGTCGTTCCTGTCTTGACCGCTCATCCAACGCAAGTACAACGCAAGAGTATGCTGGACTTGACCAACCATATCCATACGCTTTTGCGCAAGTACCGTGATGTTAAACTCGGTTTGATTAATAAAGAAAAATGGCACACGGATCTCCGTCGTTACATTGAAATTATCATGCAAACGGACATGATTCGTGAGAAGAAATTGAAAGTAACCAACGAAATCACCAACGTGATGGAGTATTACCAAAGTTCTTTCCTGAATGCTGTTCCGCGTTTGACGGCTGAGTATAAAAAATTAGCCAAAGAACAAGGTATTGAGCTCCAACATCCAAAACCAATTACCATGGGGATGTGGATCGGAGGAGACCGTGATGGAAATCCTTTCGTAACAGCGGAAACCCTAAACAAATCAGCCTTGACTCAGTGCGAAGTCATCATGAACTACTATGATGAAAAGATTTATAATCTTTATCGTGAATTTTCACTGTCAACCAGCATCGTGAATGTCAGCGACAAGGTCCGTGAGATGGCGCTGAAGTCACAAGACAACTCGATTTATCGTGAAAAAGAACTCTATCGCCGTGCCCTCTTTGACATCCAAGCTAAGATGCAGGCAACCAAGGCTTATTTGATTGAAGACAAGGACCTTCATCCTAGATATGCCACTGCAGATGAATTTTATCAAGATTTGTTGGCCATTCGCGACTCTCTCCTTGAGAACAAAGGAGAATACCTGATTTCAGGAGAATTTGTCGAGTTGATGCAAGCTGTCGAAATTTTTGGTTTCTACCTTGCTTCTATCGATATGCGCCAAGACTCTAGTGTTCATGAAGCTTGTGTGGCTGAATTGCTAGCATCAGCTGGTATTAACGACCATTATAGCGACCTTTCTGAAGACGAAAAATGTACCCTCCTCTTAAAAGAGTTGGAAGAAGATCCTCGTATCCTCTCAGCGACTCATGCTGAAAAGTCAGAACTGCTTGAAAAAGAACTCTCTATCTTTAAAGCTGCGCGCAAATTGAAGGATAAACTAGGTGAAAATGTCATTCGTCAAACCATCATTTCTCACGCAACCAGTGTATCTGATATGCTAGAGCTAGCCATCATGCTCAAGGAAGTCGGCTTGGTTGATGCTCAAAAAGCCCGCGTTCAGATTGTTCCCCTCTTTGAAACGATCGAGGACTTAGACCATTCGGAAGAAACCATGAGAAGATATTTTTCTCTTCCTTTGGCTAAAAAATGGATTGCTTCAAAAGATAACTATCAGGAAATCATGCTCGGCTACTCTGATAGTAACAAGGACGGTGGTTACCTGTCCTCGTGTTGGACTCTCTATAAAGCGCAACAACAACTGACTGCTATTGGGGATGAATTTGGCGTTAAGGTCACTTTCTTCCACGGTCGCGGTGGTACTGTGGGTCGTGGTGGTGGACCAACTTATGAAGCTATTACGTCTCAACCACTCAAGTCTATCAAGGACCGTATCCGTCTGACTGAGCAGGGAGAAGTGATTGGAAACAAATACGGTAACAAAGATGCAGCCTACTATAACCTTGAAATGTTGGTTTCTGCAGCCATTAACCGTATGATTACCAAGAAGAAGAGTGATACCAATACGTCAAATCGTTACGAAGCTATTATGGATCAAGTAGTGGACCGTAGCTACGATATCTATCGTGATTTGGTCTTTGGAAATGAACATTTCTATGACTATTTCTTTGAATCAAGTCCAATCAAAGCTATTTCAAGCTTCAATATCGGTTCGCGTCCAGCTGCTCGTAAGACCATCACTGAAATTGGCGGTTTGCGTGCTATTCCTTGGGTCTTCTCATGGTCACAAAGCCGTGTCATGTTCCCTGGGTGGTATGGTGTGGGATCAAGCTTTAAAGAGTTTATTGATCAAGATCCAAAGAATATCGAGTTCCTTCGAGACATGTACCAAAACTGGCCTTTCTTCCAATCTTTGCTTTCCAATGTAGACATGGTCTTGTCTAAGTCTAACATGAACATTGCTTTTGAATATGCCAAGCTCTGTGAAGACGAAGAAGTACAAGCTATCTACTACACTATTTTAGATGAATGGCAGTTGACTAAGGACGTTATTTTAGCTATCGAAGGTTATGACGAACTCTTGGCAGAAAACTCTTATCTAAAAGACAGTCTAAACTATCGTATGCCTTACTTTAATATCCTGAACTACATCCAGTTGGAGTTGATCAAACGTCAACGTCGCGGCGAATTGTCAGCAGACGAAGAAAAACTGATCCATACAACTATCAACGGAATTGCAACTGGTTTGCGTAATTCAGGCTGATATTCTACAAACTTCCTCCTTTTTCAAGGGGAAGTTTTTGAATTGTTTAAAAAATTCTAAAAATAAGCTTGACAAGTAGTTGAAAAATGATATAATTTAAACATTCAGAAAGTAATCATGCTCATTTTATAGAGAGTCTGTGGTTGGTGAAAGCAGATAGATGAAATTGATGAAATTGGGCTGAATGTACTTAAGAATTTGAAATCATAAAAATTCGGTGAGCACACCTTACAGTGCAACTCGTTATTGCGAGAAAGAGCGATAGGGATATTCCCTATAATTGAGGTGGCACCGCGCATCGACGTCCTCACACAAGTTTTTTGTGTGAGGACTTTTTCTATTAGGAGGATGATGATGGAATTTAAACGATGGCGTCGCTTGTTTTGTTGAAAAGAGCATTATACAAGTGATTTAAAAGGAGAAAGAAAAATGAAAAATAAACGTTTGATTGGAATTGTCGCTGGATTAGCAGTATTGGTGGTGGCTAGCTTGATTTATTCATCTATGAATAAGCCATCAGCTAAAGAAGAGCAAAAGGTTGCTAAGGTTGGTGTCCTTCAATTTGTTAGTCACCCATCCTTGGACTTGATTTACCAAGGGATTCAAGATGGACTAGCTGAAGAAGGCTATAAGGACGACCAGGTAAAAATCGACTTTATGAACTCTGAAGGTGATCAGAGCAAGGTTGCAACCATGAGTAAACAATTGGTTGCTAATGGAAACGATGTTGTTGTTGGGATCGCGACACCAGCGGCTCAAGGACTCGCTAGTGCTACAAAAGACCTACCAGTTATCATGGCTGCTATTACAGACCCAATCGGTGCTAACTTGGTCAAAGACTTGAAAAAACCAGGAGGCAACATCACAGGGGTATCAGACCACAACCCTGCTGAACAACAAGTAGAGTTGATAAAAACTCTCACACCAAATGTCAAAACAATCGGAGCTCTTTACTCAAGTAGCGAAGATAACTCAAAAACACAGGTAGAAGAATTCAAGGCTTATGCTGAAAAAGCAGGTTTGACAGTCGAAACATTTGCCGTTCCTTCAACAAATGAAATTGCTTCAACAGTCAATGTTATGACAAGCAAGGTCGATGCAATTTGGGTTCCAATTGACAATACCATTGCATCCGCATTCTCAACAGTTGTTTCAAGTAATCAAACAGCTAAAAAGCCAATCTACCCAAGTGCCACGGCCATGGTAGAAGCAGGTGGATTAGCATCTGTAGTAGTTGACCAACACGATCTTGGAGTGGCTACTGGTAAAATGATTGCCAAAGTTTTGAAAGGTGAAAAACCAGCTGATACGCCAGTTAATGTCTTTTCAACTGGTAAGTCAGTGATTAATAAAAAACTAGCGCAGGAACTTGGTATTACCATTCCTGAGTCCGTTCTAAAAGAAGCGGGACAAGTGATTGAATAAAGATAAAGGAGGAGCTGGACACATCTCCTCCCATTTTTACTAAAGAAAGAAATGAGTGAAAGATTATGATAGTATCCATTATTTCTCAGGGAATGGTCTGGGCGATTTTAGGTTTGGGAATCTTTATGACTTTCCGAATTTTGAATTTCCCTGATATGACTACTGAAGGTTCTTTTCCTCTTGGGGGAGCAGTAGCTGTAACCTTGATAACACAGGGAGTCAATCCGTTTTTGGCGACCTTAGCTGCAGTAGGTGCGGGCTGTCTAGCTGGAATGGCGACGGGTCTTTTGTATACTAAAGGAAAAATCCCAACCCTCTTATCAGGGATTCTGGTCATGACTTCTTGTCATTCCATCATGCTCATGATTATGGGACGTGCCAATCTGGGGCTTCTTGGAACCAAACAAATTCAGGATGTCTTGCCTTTTGATTCAGACCTTAACCAACTCCTGACTGGATTAATCTTTGTAGCTCTTGTTATTGGCCTTATGCTCTTTTTCCTTGATACCAAACTAGGTCAAGCCTACATCGCTACAGGTGACAATCCCGATATGGCTCGTAGCTTTGGTATCAATACGGGACGTATGGAACTCATGGGTTTGGTTCTCTCAAATGGGATTATCGCGCTTGCAGGGGCCTTAATTGCTCAACAAGAAGGATACGCGGATGTCTCTCGAGGAATTGGCGTGATTGTCGTAGGGCTTGCTAGCTTGATTATTGGTGAGGTTTTGTTCAAGAGTTTGACCCTGGCAGAGCGACTCATGACCATCGTCGTTGGCTCTATCGCTTATCAGTTCCTCGTTTGGGGAGTTATTGCTCTTGGGTTTAATACAAGTTATCTTCGTTTGTACAGCGCCTTGATTTTGGCAGTTTGCCTTATGATTCCAACCTTCAAAAGCAAATACCTGAAAGGAGTCAAGTTTAGCAAATGACAGCAATTGTAGAATTAAAAAATGCTACCAAAGTCATCACGAATGGCTTTGACGAAGAAAAAATCATTCTGAATGATGTTTCTCTTGAAATTTTCGAACATGATTTCATTACCATCTTAGGGGGAAATGGAGCGGGGAAATCAACGCTTTTTAACACGATTGCAGGTACCTTACCTTTAACAAGTGGAAGTATCCGTATCATGGGGGAGGACGTGACGAATTTTTCACCTGAAAAGCGGGCTAAGTACTTGTCTCGCGTCTTTCAGGATCCTAAGATGGGTACGGCTCCCCGTATGACAGTGGCGGAAAATCTCTTGATTGCCAAGTTTCGTGGTGAGAAGAGAGGACTCCTGCCTAGAAGGCTTTCAAGCCATAGGGAAGAGTTCCAGACTACCATTGAAAAGGTTGGAAATGGTCTTGAAAAACATCTGGACACTCCTATTGAGTTTCTTTCAGGTGGACAACGTCAGGCCTTGAGTCTCTTGATGGCAACTTTGAAACGACCAGAGTTGCTCTTGTTGGATGAACACACAGCAGCCCTTGACCCAAAAACAAGTGTGGCATTGATGGAATTAACAGATGACTTTGTCAGCAAAGATCATCTAACAGCCTTGATGATTACCCACCATATGGAAGATGCACTGAAGTATGGAAACCGTCTGATTGTCATGAAGGAAGGTCGCATCATCCAAGACCTCAATAAAGAAGAAAAAGCTAAGATGAAAATTTCAGACTACTATCAATTATTTGAATAGATGAGTGAAGTAATCATCAAAAAATAGTGAAAATTAACTTAGAAACATGGAAGTGTTTCTGAGTTTTTTATCACCTCTTTCTATCTAGAAAAATAAGGCAAAGAGAATTACGGAAAGCGTATGAAATGGTTTACTTTTTTTCAGAAATAAGCTATACTAGTTTACGTGAAACTATGATAAGATGGAGGTATTGTGTATGGTTGACAAGCAAGTCATTGAAGAAATCAAAAACAATGCCAACATTGTGGAAGTCATAGGTGATGTGATTTCTTTACAAAAGGCTGGACGGAACTATTTAGGGCTCTGTCCTTTTCATGGTGAAAAGACCCCTTCTTTCAACGTTGTGGAAGACAAGCAGTTTTATCACTGTTTTGGCTGTGGTCGTTCAGGAGATGTCTTTAAGTTTATCGAAGAATACCAAGGTGTGTCCTTCATGGAAGCCGTTCAGCTCTTAGGAGAGCGCGTCGGTATTCAACTAGCTACGCCGGTACAGTCTCGTCCCCAACAAACTTCCCCTCATCAAGCTCTATACGATATGCATGAAGAAGCTGCCCGTTTTTACCATGCCATCCTCATGACGACAAAGATGGGAGAAGAAGCAAGGGCTTATCTCTACAAACGCGGATTGACAGATGATGTTCTGAAGCACTTCCAGATTGGACTAGCTCCAGCAGAGAGAACTTATCTCTATCAACGTTTGGCTGACAAGTTTGAGGAAAAGGATTTATTGGATTCGGGCTTGTTTTATCTGTCAGATGGTAATCAATTTTATGATACTTTTTTTGGACGAATCATCTTTCCTTTGACCAATGACAAGGGGCAGGTTATTGCATTTTCAGGTCGTATCTGGCAAGAAACGGATAGTCAGACTGCCAAATATAAAAATAGCCGCTCGACTGCAATTTTTAACAAGAGCTACGAATTGTATCATCTGGACAAGGCAAAAAAGGGAACAGGTAAGATTACAGAGCTCTATCTGATGGAAGGCTTCATGGATGTGATTGCAGCCTACCGTGCTGGTATAGAAAATGCTGTAGCTTCCATGGGAACAGCCTTAAGCAAGGAGCATGTTGATCACCTCAGACGCTTTACCAAAAAAATTGTTCTCAGCTACGATGGCGACAAGGCAGGGCAGACAGCAACAGCCAAGGCTCTAGAGGAGTTAAAAGACTTCTCAGTTGAGGTTGTTCGAGTACCTGATGCCATGGACCCAGATGAGTATTTGCAAAAGAATTCTGCTGAAGACCTGGCTTACCTTTTAACCAAGACTCGGATTAGTCCCATAGAGTTCTATATTCACCAGCTCAAGCCGGAAAATAGTGATAACTTACAGGCGCAAATCGAGTTCATTGAAAAGATTGCCCCCCTAATCGCCAAAGAAAAGTCTATCACTGCCCAGAATTCTTATATCCACATTCTGGCGGATAATCTACCTTCTTTTGATTACCAGCAGGTGGAGCAGATTGTAAATGAAAGTCGCATTGTTCAAAGGCAGGAAAGAGTCAAAGAGGAGCAACCTCCAGCAGCGATTAGTTTACCTGTAACGCGGCAACTGACAGCAGTCATGAGAGCAGAGGCTCATCTCCTTTATAGGATGGCTGAGAATCCAGTTGTTCTAAATGACTACCGATTAAGAGAAGATTTTTTCTTTGATACCCCAGAATTTCAAATTCTTTACGAATTATTAAGTGCAGAGGGAGAAATCGGATCAGAGGAACTGTCTCATCAGACTCCTGAGGTTGAAAATGCCTGGTACCACGTGCTTAGCTTGGATTTGCCAGCTGAGATGTCGCCTCAAGAGCTAGCGGAAGTCGAAGCGACTCGTAACCGTGCCCTCCTCAGCAAGGACAATTTAAGGATTAAAAAGAAAGTGCAGGAGGCTAGTCATGTAGGAGATACAGACACAGCCTTGGAAGAATTGCAACGATTGATTTCCCAAAAGAGAAGAATGGAGTAATAATGGCAACAAAACAAAAAGAAGTAACCACATTTGATGTGCAAGTAGCGGACTTTATCCGTAACCACAAAAAAACAGGAACAGCAACAGATGATGAAATCAATTCAAGTCTGGTTATTCCTTTCACCCTCGATGCAGACGGCATTGAAGACCTTTTGCAACGGATTCAGGATGCTGGAATTTCTATCACAGACAACGAAGGAAATCCAAGCGCGCGTGTGCTTAGTGCAGAAGAAGAACCAGAACTCAGTGATGAGGACTTGATTGGCTCAACTTCTGCCAAGGTTAATGACCCAGTCCGTATGTATTTGAAGGAAATCGGGGTCGTTCCTCTCTTGACCAACGAAGAGGAAAAAGAATTGGCTCTAGCAGTTGAGGCTGGTGATATTGAAGCCAAACAACGTCTTGCAGAAGCCAACCTTCGTTTGGTGGTTTCGATTGCTAAGCGCTACGTAGGGCGTGGCATGCAGTTTCTGGATTTGATCCAAGAAGGAAACATGGGCTTGATGAAGGCTGTTGACAAGTTTGACTATTCAAAAGGATTTAAGTTTTCTACGTATGCAACTTGGTGGATTCGTCAGGCAATCACTCGTGCCATCGCTGACCAGGCCCGTACTATTCGT
Organism: Streptococcus sp. GMD4S; assembly: GCF_000296955.1. Taxonomy (NCBI): domain Bacteria; kingdom Bacillati; phylum Bacillota; class Bacilli; order Lactobacillales; family Streptococcaceae; genus Streptococcus; species Streptococcus sp. GMD4S. The sequence continues at coordinate 6,360 of NZ_AJRE01000052.1, read as the reverse complement.
ATCCCTGTCCACATGGTAGAAACCATTAACAAGCTTGTCCGTGAACAGCGTAATCTCCTTCAAGAATTGGGACAAGATCCAACTCCTGAACAAATCGCTGAGCGTATGGATATGACACCTGACAAGGTCCGTGAAATCCTAAAAATCGCTCAAGAACCAGTATCACTTGAAACACCGATCGGTGAAGAGGACGATAGCCATCTTGGGGACTTTATCGAAGATGAAGTGATTGAAAATCCAGTAGACTACACAACTCGTATCGTCTTGCGTGAGCAGTTGGATGAAGTCTTGGATACTCTTACAGACCGTGAAGAAAACGTCTTGCGCTTGCGTTTCGGACTAGATGATGGAAAAATGCGTACTCTTGAAGATGTTGGTAAAGTCTTTAACGTGACTCGTGAGCGTATCCGTCAGATTGAGGCCAAGGCTTTGAGAAAATTGCGCCAACCAAGTCGCAGCAAACCCCTTCGTGATTTTATTGAAGACTAAGAGTGAGGAATAACATGGCTTATACAGAAGAGCAAATTGAAACGATCAAAACACGCATTTTAAATGCTTTGGAAGAAGTCATCGACCCTGAGTTGGGGATTGATATTGTCAACCTAGGTTTGATTTATGAAATTCGTTTTGATGGTGAAACAGGTCACACTGAAATTGATATGACCTTGACAACTATGGGCTGCCCACTGGCTGACCTTTTGACAGACCAGATACATGATGCGATGACAGATGTGCCTGAGGTAACCAATACCGAAGTTAAATTGGTCTGGTATCCAGCTTGGACGGTTGAAAAAATGAGCCGATACGCGCGTATCGCCCTAGGAATTAAATAAAGACTAAGAAAAATGTGAGAGACGATTGGAAAATAGGATAATTTTATCCTTTTTCCAATCGTCTCTTCTTTCTTTTGCTGATTTTCTGGAAATAAAATGGTATAATGAAAGGTATGGAAAACGAAAAATTGCGTATTAATATGCTAAGTTCAAGTGAAAAAGTAGCTGGTCAAGGAGTGTCAGGAGCTTATCGAGAATTGGTTAGTCTCCTTCACCGCGATGCCAAAGACCAGTTGATTGTTACGGAGAATCTTCCTGTAGAGGCAGATGTAACTCATTTTCACACTATTGATTTCCCTTATTATTTATCTACTTTCCAAAAGAAACGCTCTGGGAGAAAAATTGGCTATGTGCATTTTTTGCCTGATACGCTTGAGGGGAGTTTGAAGATTCCATTTTTCCTAAAAGGAATTGTCAAACGCTATGTTTTTTCCTTTTACAACCGAATGGAACACTTGGTGGTGGTCAATCCCATGTTTATCGAGAATTTGGTGGCTGCTGGTATTCCGCGTGAAAAAGTAACTTATATTCCAAACTTTGTAAACAAAGAAAAATGGCATCCATTACCAGCTGAACAGGTTGCACAACTCCGAAAGGAAATGGATCTTGCGGAAGATCAGTTTGTCGTAATCGGTGCGGGTCAGGTTCAGAAACGTAAAGGGATTGATGACTTTATCCGTCTTGCTGAGGAATTGCCAGAAATTACCTTTATCTGGGCAGGTGGTTTTTCATTTGGTGGGATGACAGATGGTTATGAACGCTACAAGAAGATAATGGACAATCCACCCAAAAATCTTATTTTCCCTGGAATTGTGTCACCGGAACGGATGCGGGAGCTTTACGCTATGGCGGATCTATTCTTGCTACCAAGTTACAATGAATTATTCCCTATGACTATCTTAGAGGCCGCTAGTTGCGAGGCTCCTATTATGTTAAGAGATTTGGATTTGTATAAGGTTATTCTTGATGGGAATTATCGTGCTACAAGTGATGTTTCCGAGATGAGAGAAGCAATCCTAGAATACAAGAATGACCCTGAAGCCTTAAAGGACTTGAAAGAAAAAGCTCGCGAGATCTCCAAAGAGTACTCTGAGGAGCATTTGTTGGAAATCTGGTTAAAATTTTATCGAGAACAGGCTGCTTTGGGCAAAAAGTGAGGTAATTTATGCGAATTGGTTTATTTACAGATACCTATTTCCCTCAGGTTTCCGGGGTCGCGACTAGTATACGGACCTTGAAAACTGAGCTTGAAAAGCAGGGGCATGCAGTTTTTATCTTTACAACGACTGATAAAGACGTGAACCGATACGAGGATTGGCAAATTATTCGCATTCCGAGTGTCCCTTTCTTTGCATTTAAGGATCGACGATTTGCCTACCGAGGTTTTACAAAGGCGCTTGAAATTGCCAAGCAGTATCAACTCGATATCATTCATACCCAGACAGAATTTTCTCTTGGTTTGTTAGGAATTTGGATTGCGAGAGAATTGAAAATCCCAGTTATTCATACCTACCATACCCAGTATGAAGACTATGTGCATTACATTGCTAAGGGCATGCTAATTCGTCCGAGTATGGTAAAATATTTGGTGCGTGGCTTCCTTCATGATGTAGATGGCGTGATTTGCCCTAGTGAGATTGTTCGTGACCTTTTATCGAAATACAAAGTCAAGGTTGAAAAGCGGGTCATCCCAACTGGAATTGAGTTGGCTAAGTTTGAACGACCTGAGATCAAAGAGGAAAACTTACTAGAGCTTCGTTCGAAGTTAGGTATTCAGGAAAGTGAGAAAATGCTGCTGAGCCTTTCGCGTATTTCTTATGAGAAGAATATCCAAGCAGTCTTAGCTGCCTTTGCGCAGGTTTTGAAAGAAGAAGACAAGGTGAAGTTGGTTGTTGCTGGAGACGGACCTTATCTGAATAGTCTGAAAGAACAAGCAGAGAAATTAAACATACAAAAACATGTGATTTTTACAGGTATGATTGCTCCAAGTGAAACAGCCTTGTACTATAAAGCAGCTGATTTCTTTATTTCAGCCTCTACGAGTGAAACTCAGGGTTTAACCTATCTAGAAAGTCTAGCCAGTGGAACGCCTGTTATTGCTCATGGCAATCCCTATCTTGAAAATCTGATCAATGATAAAATGTTTGGGACCCTCTACTATGGAGAACGAGAGCTTGCGGGCGCTATCCTTGAAGCATTGATCGCTACTCCTGATATGTCTGAACAAAATTTGGCGGATAAGTTGTACGAGATTTCGGCTGAAAATTTTGGGAAACGAGTTCATGAGTTTTACCTTGATGCCATTATCTCAAATAACTTTGAACATGAGCTACATGATGGACAGCCTGTCACTCAGCGCTTTTTAAAAACGATTCTCTATCTACCTCAACAGGCTGTTACAAGCCCAGTAAAAGAATCCAAGCGTATTTTAAGAGCGTCTCGAAAACAATTGTCTAGCATCAGAGATTATTGGAGAGACGAATTCAAATAATAGAATAAGAGGAAGAAAAAATGAAAAAATTAATGAGAAGCGGAAAAGATCAAAAAATTGGTGGAGTATGCGCAGGAGTTGCTCATTATTTTGATATTGATCCAACAATTGTTCGTGTCATTTGGGCTGTTCTTGCATTTTGTTATGGGACAGGAGTCCTTGCTTATATCATTTTATGGTTGATTGCACCAGTTTCATCAGAGTATTAAATTAGAATTATATAGAAAAAGGAGAAGTTATGGCTTTTGGAGATAACGGAAAACGCAAAAAAACATTGTTTGAAAAGGTGACGCTTGTTGTCGTGCTCATCATGTTGTTTGTAACCCTTGCTGGTATCTTTGCAACTGCGCTTGGAGCTTTCAGTAGATTCTAAGCAAGCTATGAGGATAGAAACAATAACTAATGACTGGGTTCTCCCCAGCCTTTTTAAAGTGAGAAGAAAATATGAGTATGTTTTTAGATACAGCCAAGATTAAGGTCAAGGCTGGTAATGGTGGCGATGGCATGGTTGCCTTTCGCCGTGAAAAATATGTCCCTAATGGCGGTCCTTGGGGTGGTGATGGTGGACGTGGAGGAAACGTTGTTTTCGTGGTAGACGAAGGCTTACGTACCTTGATGGATTTCCGCTATAACCGTCATTTCAAGGCTGATTCTGGTGAAAAAGGGATGACCAAAGGAATGCACGGACGTGGTGCAGAAGATCTTCGTGTTCGCGTACCACAGGGAACTACTGTACGTGATGCGGAAACAGGTAAAGTCATTACAGACTTGATTGAACATGGTCAAGAGTTTATTGTGGCTCATGGTGGTCGAGGTGGTCGTGGAAATATCCGTTTTGCCACTCCCAAAAATCCTGCACCTGAAATCTCTGAGAATGGAGAGCCAGGTCAAGAACGTGAGTTGCAACTGGAATTGAAGATCCTAGCGGATGTCGGCTTGGTCGGTTTCCCATCTGTCGGAAAGTCAACTTTGCTTAGTGTCATCACTTCAGCTAAACCTAAGATCGGTGCTTACCACTTTACGACGATTGTCCCTAATTTAGGTATGGTTCGTACGCAGTCAGGTGAATCTTTTGCAGTAGCAGATCTTCCAGGTTTGATTGAAGGTGCTAGTCAAGGTGTTGGTCTTGGAACCCAGTTTCTTCGTCATATCGAACGCACTCGAGTTATCCTCCATGTCATCGATATGTCAGCTAGCGAAGGACGTGATCCTTATGAGGACTACCTTGCTATCAATAAGGAATTGGAATCCTATAACCTTCGTCTCATGGAACGTCCACAGATCATTGTGGCCAACAAGATGGATATGCCTGAAAGTCAGGAAAATCTGAAAACTTTCAAGGAAAAGTTAGCAGCAAACTACGACGAGTTTGAGGAACTTCCAGCCATCTTCCCAATTTCTGGATTGACCAAGCAAGGGTTGGCGACTCTTTTGGACGCGACAGCTGAATTGTTAGACAAGACTCCAGAATTCCCGATTTATGATGAATCCGATATGGAAGAAGAGGCTTACTATGGCTTTGACGAGGAAGAAAAAGCCTTTGAGATTAGTCGTGATGATGATGCGACATGGGTACTTTCTGGTGAAAAACTCATGAAACTCTTTAACATGACCAACTTTGACCGTGACGAATCGGTCATGAAGTTTGCCCGTCAGCTTCGTGGTATGGGGGTTGACGAAGCCCTTCGTGCACGTGGTGCCAAAGATGGCGATTTGGTCCGAATCGGTAAATTTGAGTTTGAATTTGTAGACTAGGAGATTGATATGGGAGATAAACCGATATCATTCCGAGATGCAGATGGAAATTTTGTTTCTGCAGCAGATGTATGGAATGAAAAGAAACTAGAAGAATTATTTAATCGTCTCAATCCAAAACGTGCTCTTCGATTGGCACGTACAAAGAAAGAAGAAACACAGTCAAAGAAATAAAAAATTCCCGTGATCTTTTAATCACGGGATTTGTTTTATTCACTAAAGAAAAATGGCGGCGCATATTTTTTAAGACTCTCAAAACAAGCCTGCGCTTTTGCAGCATCTTCACAGATAATCATGCAGACGTCATCTCCACAAAGGGTTGCAACGACATCTGGAAAGGCCAAGGAATCAATTACAGATCCAAATGATTGAGCTAAACCGGGTAAAGTTTTCAAAATAACCTGGTGTTGCACAGGACGTAACATAACAAGAGCATCTTCCATATAATTTTCAAGACGTTTTTCCCATTTGGAGATAGACCCTGTATTTAGCACATAGTAAGAATTATCCTCTTCGCGCACTTTTGAAAGGTTCATGGTTTTGATATCGCGTGATAGAGTAGCCTGAGTCACTTGGATATCATTTTCCGCTAATAAGGCTTGTAATTCAGCTTGTGTATGGATTTTGTTTTTTGAAACGAGGGCGCGGATAAGTTGGTGTCTGTGTTCTGATTTGTTCATAAAGTAAGTACTCCTTTTACAAGGTACAGTAGCGTGGACTGAACGAAAATGTCAGTCGGGGTGGTAGGCGGTATTGTCACGTATGATGATTTTAAAGTCAGTAGGATAAAGAACTAGATGGAGAGATTCTCCTTCTTTTAACTTGTCACTAGTTGGGTGCAGATAAACTGGGTAGCGATCCGTTTATCTACATTGATGTTCTTTAATGACAGTGAATCATTCAATTTGGGTAGCTTTTTGTCACGGCGTTTTGTGAATTTACTCTAAATGTAATTCACAGAGATTTCCAACATGTGGTGTAGTAGCGTGTATGATAAATGGTTACACATGTTGGTTAGAGGAAGTATCTTTTGTCCAAGTTCTATCTAGGGGCTTCTAAAATGCTTTTAGATGAACTGAATTTGATACAAAGTTTATGTTTGATTCGACTGTTCAAGTGGAAAACTTTGGTTATAGGAAGTTCAATGGTCAAATTCATTGACTTTTCCTTTGAATACTTCCATATTGAAAGTCTGGTAGATTATACCTTTTGACAAGGTAGGATAAGACTAGACTGTGCTAAATCAACAGTCAACTGATAGTCTGTATTATCTCGAATTGT
>NZ_AJRE01000051.1:0-15762 GCF_000296955.1 Streptococcus sp. GMD4S | reverse complement strand
TTTTCCCCAGTTTGGCTGAGATAGGCTACTGGAGATAAATCCAATTGTAGTTTTTTATGGTAATCTTGTGGCATAAAACCAAGTGAAATCTCTCTTTTGGCGCTTAGTAGTTGCTGCAACTTGGCTAACAGAGTTGATTTTCCAGCACCATTTGGCCCGATGATACCGATTTTATCTTGGCCACGGACCGTTAGTCGTAACTCTTGAGCTAAAATGCGCTCGCCAATGGACAAATTTTCTTTTTCCAGTTGGACTAAGACTTTAGAAGCCGGTAATGGTTGGATGTCTGAAAAGAAAAGTTGGATTTGTTCCTCTTCAAGTGGTTTTTGGGTCATGGACTGAGCTTCCTTTTCAAAACGTTTTTCTTGAGAGAGAACAGTTTTCATCTTTTTAGCCAATAGGCGACCGGCAGTACTGTCTTTGGTAGCTCGAAGTGCAGTTTCTACATTTTGCTTAACTCGGCGATGTTTTTCCATGGTTTTGTCATAGGCTCTCTGGTCGTTAGCAGCTTGCTGACTTTGTCTGGCAAAATTAGCCTTTCTCTGCTCACTATAGCGATCATAGTCTAAATGCTCGACTAGCGTTTCCGCTTCTTTCCGATGCTTGACCAGCCGCAAGTGGACAATAGTATCTGCCGTATGAGAAAGAAAGTCTTCATCATGGGAAATGAAAATAACAGTTTGACTAATCTTTCGAATCTGCCTTTTTAGCCAATCAACCGTCTCAAGGTCAAGGTCATTTGAAGGTTCATCTAAAAATAGAATCTCAAAAGGTTTTGCTAACTCGTGAATGAGCTGAATTTTCAAAGCTTCGCCCCCTGAGAGGCTCCCAATTTCTTGATCGCTAGCAAAACGATCGCTATCAAAATGCAATTCCTCCGCCAAGCGATAGAGAATACTGTAGTCTAAATCAGCGGAATCTAAAAAGAAGTAATCGTGTAGAGTCCTATTTTTTAGCTCCTCAGGTAACTTTTGAGGAATGTAGGCCAGTGATTGAAGGTCAGACTGGATGTCGCCCCTGATAGTAAAATCAGATAATGCTTCTCCCATTAAAGCCCGTAGTAAAGTCGATTTACCATTTCCTTCTTCACCAATAATAGCAACCTTTTCCCCGTCTTGGATGGTCATGCTTAGGTCAAATACAAGATCTCGTAGATCTTTGTTTTGCGTGATAGTTAGATGATTGATTTTTATCATATTGTTGCCCTTTCTAGAATGTCGATAGTGCATAACAAAAAGCTCTACTTTATCTAGTAGAGCCAAAGTCACTGTCCAAAACTCTATTAATACTCTTCAAAAATCAAATTCAAACCACGTCAGCGTCGCCTTACCGTACTCAAGTACAGCTTGCGGCTAGCTTCCTAGTTTGCTCTTTGATTTTCATTGAGTATAAAATGCCAGAAAAAGAGCATAAAAGAGCACACAAAAAGAGACAAAAACAAGATCTACTAAATAAAGTTCTTTATTTGATAGATTAGTTGTTCATGTCTCCCTTACCTCCGAGTATTAGTATCTCTATCCTATACCTTTCAGGAAATTTTGTCAATAGAAAACAAGTAATTTCAAGCTCTAAAATCCGAAAACAGGTCCATAGAGAGTCAGTACGTGTTTGACATGTTCATAGTGGAACTTGTCATATTTGCGCCAAGCAGTACGAGCTTGATCGTTTAGTTTTAGGCTCCCTAGTCCAATCAGCAGACTAGTACGTTGGTAAAATTTCTCAAGGTTGATTAAGATACTGTTGTCCAGCTTTTCTGCTTTTTTTAGTTCCTTAAGAGTGGTGTTCAGCAGCTCTTGTAGTCGAAGATCATCGGCTGTTTCTTGTTTGCAGCTTTGGTAGCTTTTATTTAACTCGGAAAGGAGTTGATAAGCTTCGGTGATGAGTGCTTTGTCTTCCATATGAGCATCCTCCTTGCTCTGATGTATTCTTGCCTATAGTATAGCACTAATCAGAAAATATGTCATAGTAAATATGTTAAAAAATGAGATTTTAATCTCAAAGTTTGGGAGGCTGACTTATAGCCTTTTCATGGTATAATCAAGTGAGTACATCTTTATGGAGGAAATATGAAGTTAAATATTCAAGAAATTCGTAAGCAACCTGAAGGCCTGCATTTTGAACAAGCTTTAGACCTGGCAGCAGAATTGTGTAAACGAAATCAAGAGATTTTAGATGTCAAAGATATCCTTGCAGTGGGGAAGGTACAGTACGAAGACCGTCTGTATTTCTTAGACTATCAGTTGTCATATACCATTGTCCTTGCTTCCAGCCGCAGTATGGAGCCAGTTGAGTTGGCTGAGTCTTATCCAGTGACAGAGGTTTTCATGGAAGGAGCGACCAACCAACTGGACCAGGAAGTTCTTGATGATGACTTGGTCTTGCCTATCGAAAATGGGGAAATCGACCTTGCTGAGAGCGTAGCAGATAATATCTTGCTCAATATCCCTATCAAAGTCTTGACGGCAGAAGAAGAGGCGGGCCAAGGTTTTGTGTCAGGAAATGACTGGCAAATCATGACTGAAGATGAATACCAAGCCCAACAAGCAGTCAAGAAAGAAGAAAACAGTCCATTTGCTGGCTTGCAAGGACTGTTTGATGGAGACGAGTAGATGGTTTTATCCAAGAAACGTGCCCGTCATGTCATAGAGGAAATTATTGCCCTCTTTCCAGATGCTAAGCCTAGTCTTGATTTTTGCAATCATTTTGAACTCTTGGTTGCGGTCATGTTGTCAGCCCAGACCACAGATGCAGCGGTAAACAAGGCCACACCAGGTCTCTTTGCTGCTTTTCCAACGCCACAAGCCATGTCTGTAGCGACAGAGAGTGAAATTGCTTCACACATTTCTCGCCTGGGACTGTATCGAAATAAGGCTAAATTCCTTAAAAAATGTGCCCAACAGTTACTAGAGGATTTTGATGGTCAAGTGCCTCAGACTCGAGAGGAATTAGAAAGTCTAGCTGGTGTTGGTCGTAAAACAGCAAATGTCGTCATGAGTGTGGGGTTTGGGATTCCTGCTTTTGCAGTGGATACTCATGTGGAGCGTATCTGCAAGCATCATGATATCGTTAAAAAATCAGCTACGCCACTTGAAGTAGAAAAACGTGTTATGGATGTCTTGCCACCAGAAGAATGGTTAGCAGCTCACCAGGCCATGATTTACTTTGGACGAGCTATCTGTCATCCCAAAAATCCAGAATGCGATCACTATCCCCAACTGTATGATTTTAGCAATGTTTAAGAGGACACTGAAAAAAGTTTTTGCTTGATTTTAAGGGTGCTTTATGCTATAGTAAATGATAACTAAATAATCCTTTAAACCTGTCCCGTGAGGCAGGCAAGGAGCGCGATAAAGTAGAAGGGTGAAGTCTATACTGTTTATAGTTGGGCTCGCTTGGCCATACATTTCAAGTCTCCTTGTAGAAGGAGACTTTTCTTTTTGGAGGTTTGTCATGAAGACAAAAGAAGTTGTAGACGAATTGACTGTCAAACGAGCGATTACGCGAATTACTTATGAGATTATCGAGCGCAATAAAGATTTGAATAAGATTATCCTAGCAGGGATAAAAACGCGTGGTGTTTTCATCGCTCATCGTATCAAAGAACGCTTGGAGCAGTTGGAAAACATCACAGTTCCTGTTGTGGAATTGGACACCAAACCTTTCCGTGATGATGTTAAAAGCGGAGAAGATACTTCTTTGATTTCTGTTGATGTGACTGACCGTGAGGTTATCTTGGTGGATGATGTACTCTATACAGGCCGTACTATCCGTGCTGCTATTGATAACATTGTCGGCCATGGTCGTCCTGCGCGCGTGAGTCTTGCGGTGCTAGTTGACCGTGGACATAGAGAATTGCCTATCCGTCCAGATTACGTTGGGAAAAATATCCCAACCAGTCGTTCTGAAGAAATCATCGTAGAGATGACAGAACTTGATGGCCAAGACAGAGTTCTGATTACTGAAGAAGCTTAGAAAGCTGAAGGAGTAGCCATGTCAGAAAATCAACAAGCATTGAACCATGTGGTTTCCATGGAAGACCTCACAGTTGATCAAGTGATGAAATTGATTAAACGAGGGATCGAGTTTAAAAACGGAGCCCAACTTCCCTACGAGAACAAACTTATCGTATCGAATCTTTTCTTTGAGGATTCTACACGGACACATAAGTCCTTTGAAGTGGCAGAGATTAAGCTAGGCTTGGAGCGACTGGACTTTGATGTGAAGACTAGTTCGGTTAATAAGGGTGAGACACTGTATGACACTATCTTGACCCTATCTGCTCTAGGAGTGGATGTCTGTGTGATTCGCCACCCAGAGGTCGACTATTACAGAGAGTTGATTGCGAGTCCGTCGATTACAACTTCTATTATTAATGGTGGTGATGGCTCGGGACAACATCCTAGCCAGAGCTTGCTTGATTTGATGACTATTTATGAGGAATTTGGCCACTTTGAGGGTCTCAAGGTTGCTATTGCAGGCGACTTGGACCACTCACGCGTTGCCAAATCCAATATGCAAATTTTGAAACGCTTGGGAGCTGAACTGTACTTTGCAGGACCTGAGGAATGGAGAAGTCAAGAGTTTGCGGACTATGGACAGTTTGTAACTATTGATGAGATTGTTGATCAGGTGGATGTTTTGATGTTACTCCGCGTTCAACATGAACGCCATGAAAGTGGAGCTGTTTTTTCAAAAGAAGACTACCATGCTCAACACGGCTTGAACCAAGAACGCTATAATCGCTTAAAAGAAACAGCAATCATTATGCATCCTGCTCCAGTGAATCGAGATGTGGAAATTGCTGACCACTTGGTTGAAGCGCCAAAATCACGCATTGTCCAACAAATGACCAATGGTGTCTTTGTTCGAATGGCAATCTTAGAATCCGTATTGGCGAGTAGAAACGCCAACTAAAACACAAGACGTTAAAAGACGCCAGTGAGCGTCCACGAGAGGTGAAAATATGACAAAAAGACTTCTAGTATTAGAAGATGGTACAGTTTTTGAAGGCAAGGCCTTCGGAGCAGATATTGATGTAACAGGCGAAATCGTCTTTAATACAGGGATGACCGGCTACCAAGAATCCATTACAGACCAGTCTTATAATGGACAAATCTTGACCTTTACTTATCCTTTGGTAGGAAATTATGGCATTAACCGTGATGATTATGAATCCATCATTCCAACTTGTAAGGGAGTTGTCGTTTTTGAAGAGGCGCGTCGAGCTAGCAACTGGCGCAACCAAATGACCTTGGATGAATTTTTGAAAGCCAAGAAAATTCCAGGTATTTCAGGGATTGATACGCGTGCCCTTACTAAGATTATCCGTAAGCATGGTACGATGCGTGCAACCTTGACTCACGTCGGGGACAGTATGGACCATGTGACGGACCAGCTCCAAGCAACAGTCTTGCCAACAGACAATATCAAACAGGTTTCTACTAAAACTTCCTATCCAGCTCCAGGAGTTGGTTTGAGTGTGGTCTTAGTAGACTTTGGTCTCAAGCACTCAATCTTACGTGAACTTTCTAAGCGTAACTGTAACGTTACGGTTGTTCCTTATTCAACAACAGCGGAAGAAATTCTCCACCTAAATCCTGATGGAGTTATGTTGTCAAATGGTCCAGGTAACCCAGAAGATGTTCCAGAAGCACTAGACATGATTCGTGGTGTGCAAGGGAAAATTCCAATTTTCGGTATTTGTATGGGACACCAACTATTTGCCATGGCAAACGGGGCGAAGACCTACAAGATGAAATTTGGTCACCGTGGATTTAACCACGCGGTACGTGAAATTGCAACAGGACGCGTAGACTTTACCAGCCAAAACCACGGTTATGCAGTTAGCCGTGAGGACTTGCCAGAGCATTTGATCATTACCCACGAAGAAATCAATGACAAGTCAGTTGAAGGAGTTCGCCACAGATACCAACCAGGTTTCTCTGTTCAATTCCACCCAGATGCAGCTCCCGGCCCACACGACGCTAGCTACCTCTTTGACGAATTTATCGAGATGATGGAAGCTTTTAAACAAGTAAACTAAGAACGAGCAAAAGCTCGTCGGAGAATTTATGTAACTGAACACGGACGGAAAGCTCGGAATTTAGAGAAACCAACTTGGATTGTCAATCCTTCCTTGGTTCCCTAAAATTCAGTCGCTTTCTATTCGTCCTTTGTATCTTATTTAATGTCGCTCTGTGAGGCGACGAATAGAAAGGCAGGTCGTTTCTTTTAGTCGCTATCAGGCGAACTAAAAACTCCCTGCACTAGATTTTTTATCGAAAAATATCGTTTCTCTAAAAAATCGTCGGAGAATTTATTTAATGGCAACCAGAGAGTTGCCGAATAGAAAGGAGAAGATACATTGTTCGCGGAAGTGAACACGCCCTAAGAACTGTGTGAAAAAGATAAACATCGTCTTGACGCTAAAGGCGTCTGCACCGAGTTTCCTATTTTCACTGTGTTCTTTACGGGCTTTGTATCATAAACTATGCCTAAACGTACTGATATTCAAAAAATTATGGTGATTGGTTCTGGTCCAATTATTATTGGTCAGGCTGCTGAGTTTGACTACGCGGGGACCCAGGCCTGCTTGTCTTTGAAAGAGGAAGGTTATGAAGTTGTCTTGGTGAACTCAAACCCTGCCACCATCATGACGGACAAGGAGATTGCGGACAAGGTCTACATCGAACCGATCACACTCGAGTTTGTGACACGTATTCTCCGTAAGGAACGTCCAGATGCCTTGCTTCCAACTCTTGGAGGCCAAACAGGGCTCAATATGGCCATGGAATTGTCTAAAAATGGAATTCTAGATGAGCTTGGAGTAGAACTTCTGGGTACTAAATTGTCTGCCATCGACCAAGCAGAGGACCGTGACCTCTTTAAACAATTGATGGAAGAGCTTGAACAACCAATTCCAGAATCTGAAATTGTCAACACAGTAGAAGAAGCAGTTGCCTTTGCAGCGACAATTGGCTACCCAGTCATCGTTCGTCCAGCCTTTACCCTAGGTGGTACTGGTGGTGGTATGTGTGCCAACGAGGAAGAACTACGTGAAATCGCTGAAAATGGGTTGAAATTGTCACCTGTTACCCAATGTTTGATTGAACGTTCAATCGCAGGTTTCAAGGAAATCGAGTACGAAGTCATGCGCGATTCAGCTGACAATGCCCTCGTTGTTTGTAACATGGAAAACTTTGACCCAGTGGGGATTCACACAGGGGATTCCATCGTATTCGCCCCTGCGCAAACCATGTCTGACTATGAAAACCAAATGCTACGTGACGCGAGCTTGAGCATTATTCGCGCCCTCAAGATTGAAGGTGGGTGTAACGTTCAGCTGGCCCTTGATCCCCACAGCTTCAAGTACTATGTCATCGAAGTAAACCCTCGTGTATCGCGTTCGTCAGCCCTTGCTTCTAAGGCAACTGGTTACCCAATTGCTAAATTGGCTGCTAAGATTGCCGTCGGTTTGACCTTGGATGAGGTTATTAACCCAGTCACGGGTTCAACCTATGCCATGTTTGAACCAGCCCTTGACTACGTGGTTGCTAAGATTCCACGTTTCCCATTTGACAAGTTTGAAAAAGGTGAGCGCCGTCTTGGGACACAGATGAAGGCCACCGGAGAAGTCATGGCTATCGGTCGAAACATCGAAGAATCTCTCCTTAAGGCCTGTCGCTCCCTTGAAATTGGCGTTCACCACAATGAAATGCCTGAACTTGCAGCGGTTTCAGATGATGCTTTGATTGAAAAGGTTGTCAAGGCTCAAGATGACCGTCTCTTCTACGTATCAGAAGCTATTCGCCGTGGTTACACACCAGAAGAAATTGCTGAATTGACCAAGATTGATATCTTCTATCTGGATAAACTCTTGCATATCTTTGAAATTGAGCAAGAATTGGGTGCTCATCCACAAGATCTAGACGTTTTGAAAACAGCTAAACTAAATGGCTTCTCAGATCGTAAGATTGCTGAACTATGGAAAACAACAGCTGACCAAGTTCGTCAACTTCGCTTGGAAAACAAGATTGTCCCAGTCTACAAGATGGTCGATACTTGTGCGGCGGAGTTTGACTCTGAAACACCATATTTCTATTCAACCTATGGCTGGGAAAATGAGTCTATCAAGTCTGATAAGGAATCTGTCCTAGTCCTAGGTTCAGGTCCAATCCGTATCGGACAAGGGGTTGAGTTTGACTACGCAACTGTTCACTCAGTTAAGGCTATCCAGGCTGCTGGTTATGAAGCTATTATCATGAACTCAAACCCAGAGACCGTTTCTACGGACTTCTCTGTGTCTGATAAGCTCTACTTTGAACCATTGACATTCGAAGATGTCATGAATGTCATTGATCTTGAGCAACCAAAAGGCGTCATCGTTCAGTTTGGTGGTCAAACAGCTATCAACCTTGCAGAGCCATTGGCAAAAGCAGGTGTGACCATCCTTGGTACACAGGTTGCTGACCTAGACCGTGCCGAAGACCGTGACCTCTTTGAACAAGCGCTTAAAGATTTGGATATTCCACAGCCACCTGGCCAAACAGCAACTAATGAAGAAGAAGCGGTGCTTGCTGCTCGCAAAATTGGCTTCCCAGTCCTCGTTCGCCCATCTTATGTCTTAGGTGGACGTGCCATGGAAATCGTAGAAAATGAGGAAGATCTTCGTTCTTACATGCGTACAGCTGTTAAGGCTAGTCCAGACCACCCAGTTCTTGTTGACTCTTACATCGTTGGGCAAGAGTGTGAAGTTGATGCCATCTCAGACGGAGAAAATGTCCTCATCCCTGGTATCATGGAGCACATCGAACGTGCCGGTGTCCACTCAGGTGACTCAATGGCCGTTTATCCACCACAAACCTTGTCGCAAAAGGTGCAGGAAACCATCGCAGACTATACCAAACGTCTAGCAATAGGTCTTAACTGTCTTGGGATGATGAACATTCAGTTTGTCATCAAGGATGAGAAAGTCTATGTTATTGAGGTCAATCCACGTGCCAGCCGTACGGTTCCATTCCTTTCTAAGGTAACCAATATTCCTATGGCTCAGGTAGCTACTAAGCTCATTCTTGGTCAAAGTCTTGAAGAACTGGGCTACCAAGATGGACTTTATCCTGAAAGTGCTCGCGTCCATATCAAGGCACCAGTCTTCTCCTTTACGAAACTAGCAAAGGTAGATAGCTTGCTCGGTCCTGAAATGAAGTCAACAGGGGAAGTCATGGGTTCTGATACTACTCTTGAAAAAGCTCTCTATAAGGCTTTTGAAGCTTCTTACCTGCACTTGCCAACCTTTGGAAATGTTGTCTTTACCATTGCTGATGATGCCAAAGATGAAGCCTTGGACTTGGCTCGTCGTTTCCAAAATATCGGTTATGGTATCCTTGCGACAGAAGGGACAGCAGCCTTCTTTGCCAGTCATGGACTTCAAGCCCAACCTGTTGGTAAGATTGGTGACGATGAACAGGATATCCCAAGCTTTGTCCGCAAAGGGAAAATCCAAGCGATCATCAATACTGTTGGAACCAAACGAACTGCTGACGAAGATGGTGAGCAAATCCGTCGTTCAGCCATTGAACACGGTGTGCCACTCTTTACAGCCCTAGATACAGCTAATGCCATGCTCAAGGTGCTAGAAAGCCGTAGTTTTGTCACAGAAGCGATCTAGTTGAGACAGAATTTTCACAGTTTTAAAGCCAGCGTCAGAAAACGCTGGCTTTTACAATACTGATATTGTTTATTTCAACTATCATTTGTTTTCTTAGGAATCATTCTAAAATGTGATATAATAAGGAAGAATTGGAAATAGGAAACTATTTTCATGATATTTTCAAAAACTCCATTAAGAAAATAGGTAAAGACAGATTAGAAAGTGTAAAATTCCGATGTCTTCTTACAAAAAAGTCTCTCTTTCTGAGATCAATCAATCTATTGAAACTCCCAATAACAATCATTTTTGGCAAAATCTAAAAGCATTCTTAGGACCTGGAGCCCTTGTAGCAGTTGGTTATATGGATCCTGGAAACTGGATTACCAGTGTGGTTGGTGGTGCCTCCTACAAATATAGTCTCTTATTTGTTATTTTGATTTCATCCATCATTGCCATGCAACTACAACAGATGGCTGGAAAGCTCGGTATCGTAACTAGGATGGACCTAGCACAGGCAACTGCACATCATGCTCCCAAGTGGCTTCGTTATAGTTTATGGGTGATTTTAGAATTAGCTTTAATGGCGACCGACTTAGCTGAGGTTCTAGGCTCAGCGATTGCCTTAAATCTTTTATTTAAAATACCAATTATGGTCGCTATCCTCTTAACCGTTTTAGACGTATTTCTTTTGTTGTTGTTGATGAAATTTGGCTTCAAAAAGATTGAAGCCATTGTTACGACCCTTATTTTAACCATATTAGCCATCTTTACCTATCTGGTGGCTTTATCCAATCCAAGTATTCAGGGTATTTTTGGTGGTTATTTACCGACTCCAACATTATTTGAAACACCATTACCAGGTCATGAAAGCCAATTGACCTTGGCTTTAGGAATTGTGGGGGCGACAGTCATGCCCCATAATCTCTATCTTCATTCATCCCTATCCCAAACAAGGAAAATCAATCACAAAGATAAGAAGGATGTTCGAAAAGCCGTGCGTTTTATGACCTGGGATTCAAATCTTCAGTTGTCCCTAGCCTTTATTGTCAATTCCTTGCTTCTCATTTTAGGGGCATCTCTCTTTTTTGGTCATGCATCTGAAATTTCAGCTTTTTCTCAAATGTACAATGCTTTACAGGATTCGAAGATAGCAGGAGCGATAGCTAGTTCAACTCTGTCAACTTTATTTGCCCTAGCCCTCTTAGCAAGTGGTCAAAATTCGACCATTACAGGTACTTTGACAGGACAGATTGTCATGGAAGGTTTCTTGCATCTGAAATTACCTCAGTGGATTATCCGTATCGGTACACGGATTTTTGCCTTACTCCCTGTGATTATTGTTGCCGTTTTGTTTGGACATCAAGAAAAAACCTTGGATCAGTTATTGGTCTATTCACAGGTATTTCTGTCAATCGCTCTTCCGTTTTCAATCTTCCCCTTAATCTATCTGACCTCTAAGAAGTCACTGATGGGAGAATTCACTAATGCCAAGTGGAACACCATCCTAGGTTACGCAGTTTCAATCATCTTGACCATTCTCAATATCAAGCTTCTTTTTGATATTTTTTAACCTCGTTTGAAATCAATTATAGTGTCAGCGTGAAGGTTGACAACATAGAAAGTAGTAGTGATTGGTTCATAAAAAGAAGTACAAAAAAAGAACAGTGGTAACTGTTCTTTTTTATCATTATTTGAGACCGTATTTTTTGTTGAAACGATCCACGCGTCCATCTGCTTGAGTGAACTTTTGACGTCCAGTGTAGAATGGGTGTGAGTCTGATGAAATTTCCACACGGATCAATGGGTAAGTTTCGCCTTCGAACTCAACAGTTTCGTTAGAGCGTTTTGTTGAACCGCTAAGGAATTTGTAACCAGTAGTTGTGTCCATGAAGACAACTGGGCGATATTCTGGATGGATATCTTTTTTCATTTTGCAATATTTCCTTTCTGCCATGGTCTCTTTGCGAGCCATAGATTGTTACTATACTAGTCTATCAGATTCTGATAAGTTTGGCAAGTCTTTTCCCTGATTTTATTAAAAATCTTGATAAAAAATCACTCCAGTGTTTACTGGAGTGAGGGTAGAAGAATGATTAGTTCTCTTGATTTGGAGCTTTTTCTTCTTGTTGATTTTTTACTTCTGTTTCTTTTACTGGTTCTGCGTTTTCTTCTGCTGATTTAGCCTCTTTTTCAGTTTCAGTAGGTTCTGTTTCTGTTGATTCTGTTACAGTTTCAGCTTCAGCCTCTGTTTCAGTTGGTTCGGCTACTGGCTCAGCTTCTGTTTTTGTTTCAGATTCAGATTCAGTAGTTTCTTCTTTTACTGGTTCTGCATTTTCTGCTGCTGATTCAGCTTCCACATTAGCTGGTTCCTTAGATTCTTCTTTTTGCTCGGTTTCCTCTTTAGCTGTCTCTGTTTTATCAGCTGTAGTTTCTTCTTTTTTACGTTCTTGGGATTCTTTTTTGATTTCTTCGACTGCAGTTTTAACGGTAGAGCTTGTTACACGTCCGACAGTTTGAGCAAAATCTTTACCAGACTCAGCTAATTCAGTAAATGATTCTTTTGTAATTTTACCACCTGACATTGCCAAGAGACCAGTTACAACTAGTGCAATGCTAGCAAGAATAGCCAAAATCAAACCAAAGCCGATTGAAATGCCATATCCACCAAAGTTAGACATGTACTTATTTACATTAAAGAGACTATTTAGTGTGACGAGAGTTGCAATTGCACCCGCAACAATGACACCAATTGAGAACCCTTTAGGCATTGCTTTATTCATGTTATTCAAGCACGCAAGAACAATAGACACAATAGCCGCGATAATGACAAACCACCCATCACCTTGGTAACCATTCACACTATAGGACCCAAAAGAACCTGCATTTAAACTAGCCCATGGCAAGAGTGAACCAAGGATTGCTACTCCAGCAGAAATGAGAATATACAAACGATTTTTTTCCATTATTATGTCTCCTTTTATTCAGTTTGATTTATTATACCATAAACTGAGGTACAAAGAAACCGTATATTTTAAGAAACTAGCATATAAAAGGCCAAGAAAATTCTTTCTTAGCCTTGGTGCATCTGTAGGGCCTCTTTTAGTTCTTTGTATATTTGTTCGTTTTCTTCTAGACTATAGGAATTGGCGCCACTGGCTAATGGATGCCCTCCTCCGTCGTGTCGTTTGGCAATCTCATTGATAGGAGTGATTTTACTGCGCATACGCACACGGAAGTGACCATCAGCTTGTTCAACAAAGATAGCCCAAGCCTTAACAGTATCAATTCGGCCAGGTGCTCCGACAATTGCAGCTGTTTCAGCATCCGTAACCTTATATTTTTCCAAGGTGTCTTGAGTAAGTAGAACGCGTGCAGCTCCATTCTCATCAACTTCTAAATGATCATAGACATACCCTTGCAGTTTTGCAATCTTGAAGCTCATGGTATCCATTTGACGAGACAGTCCAGCAAAGTCAAAATCAATTTCTCGGAGCTGGCCAGCTATTCTAAAGGTACGGGCACTGGTTGAAGGGTAGAGAAAACGCCCTGTGTCCCCGACAATTCCTGCATAGAGAAGTCGTGCCGCTTCACTAGACAAAGTTAGCTGATTTTCTTGAGCAAATAATGCAATCATCTCACTGGCGCTGCTTGAACTTGTATCCACCCAAGATAGGTCACCATAGATGTCATCATTTGGATGGTGATCGATTTTGATGGTGAAATTAGCTTGTTCGTAGCGTTTATCATCGATACGAGGGCGATTCGCTGTATCACAAATAATAGCAAGAGCTCCTTGGTAGTCATTGTCTTGGACAGTATCCATTTCCGCCATCCAGGTTAGAGTTGGTTCGTTATAACCGACTGCTTTGATGGTCTTTTCTGGAAAATGGTGTGTGAGAAGAGCTTTTAAACCTACCTGACTCCCTAAGGCATCTGGATCTGGTTTCATATGACGATGAATGATAATGGTATCGTATTCTTTGATTTTCTCTAAAATTTGCTGGCAAATTTCCATAAGTAACCTCAATTCTTTCTCATTTCATTGTAGCACAAGAATTTTTATTTTTAAAATGAAAAAGATATGATATAATGGAGAAAGATAAATTGAGGAGGACGATATGGCATTAGCAAAAATTGTATTTGCCAGTATGACCGGTAATACCGAAGAAATTGCAGATATTGTAGCAGATAAATTGCGTGACTTGGGCTTGGATGTCGATGTTGATGAATGTACGACTGTTGACGCTTCAGACTTCTTGGAAGCGGATATCGCAATTGTTGCGACTTACACTTACGGAGATGGAGAATTGCCAGATGAGATGATGGACTTCTACGAAGACCTAGCTGATCTCAACTTGAATGGCAAAATCTACGGAGTGGTCGGTTCAGGAGATACCTTCTACGACGAATTCTGTAAGGCTGTTGATGACTTTGATCGTGTATTTGTAGCGACAGGAGCTGAAAAAGGTTCAGAGTGTGTTAAAGTGGACCTCTCTGCCGAAGAAGAAGACATCGAACGTTTGGAACAATTCGCAGAAGAATTGGCTGCAAAAGTAGGATAAGAATCAAACTGCGCTGACTGGAAGAAGTCAGTGCGTTTTTTTATTAGTTTTTTGGGATTTTACTAGCCTATTTGGTGGCTTTTTGATACAATAATTCAAATAAAGGAGGAGACACTATGGATTTAGATACTATTCGGCAAGAAATTGATCAAATCGACGACCAAATCGTCAAGCTCCTAGAAGAACGGATGCATTTGGTTGAGGGAGTAGTTGCCTATAAGAAAGCCTCAGGAAAACCTATTTTAGATTCCAAGCGAGAAGAAATCATTTTTGAAAAGGTCAAAAATCGAGTAGAAGATAAGCGCTACCAGGAGACCATTGTTGCGACTTTTTCAGACATTCTCAAACGTTCGCGTGATTATCAGGATCAAAACATCAAATGAAAAAAGAACAATTTTATCCGCTCGGGATTTTTCTGGCTGCTATGTTGGGAGGCCTTGTCCGCTACCTGGTTTCTACTTGGTTACCAGCCAGTCCCGACTTTCCTTGGGGTACCCTCCTTGTCAACTATCTGGGAATATTCTGCCTGGTCTATCTGGTAAAAGGCTATCTGGCCCATAAGGGAACTAGTAAAGGCTTAATTTTGGCGCTGGGGACGGGTTTTTGCGGTGGCCTGACAACCTTTTCTAGCCTAATGCTTGATGCAGTAAAACTGCTTGATACCGGGCGTTATCTTAGCTTAATCATCTATCTGCTTTTGAGTATTGGAGGAGGTCTACTCTTGGCTTATGTTCTAGGGAGGAAGAAATGGTAATCGTTTATCTTGCAATCGCCTGCGGGTTCGGAGCCCTGGTGCGGTATTTCTTTTCCCGCTATAATCAAGCTTCTAAATTGCCCCTCGGAACGCTTATAGCCAATCTTTTAGGTTGTTTTTTGATCGGCCTACTCTACAATCATGTGGAGTCCAAGGAAATCTATGCCATCCTAGCGACAGGTTTTTGTGGAGGGTTAACGACCTTTTCAACCTTGAATGACGAGCTACAAAGACTAATCAGTGACAAGAAGGTATTTTATAGCTATTTTCTCTTAACTTATATAGGCGGTTTTCTAGCGATTTTTTTAGGAATTCTGCTATAAATTTCTTTACTTTTAGGTGGAAATTTGGTAAACTGTATCTTGTGTGTAATGGACGCACAAAAATACAGTTTATCCGCTGAGGAAGGTTCCTCAAGATTGACAAAGATAGGAGAATAAAATGAATCCATTAATCCAAAGCTTGACTGAAGGTCAACTTCGTACAGATATCCCATCATTCCGTCCTGGTGACACTGTTCGTGTACACGCGAAAGTTGTCGAAGGTAACCGTGAACGTATCCAGATTTTTGAAGGTGTTGTTATTGCACGTAAAGGTGCAGGCATCTCAGAAAACTACACAGTTCGTAAAATCTCTAACGGTGTAGGTGTTGAGCGTATCTTCCCAATCCACACTCCACGTGTTGAAAAGATCGAAGTTGTTCGTTACGGTAAAGTACGTCGTGCGAAATTGTACTACTTGCGTGCTCTTCAAGGTAAAGCAGCTCGTATCAAAGAAATCCGTCGTTAATTCGACTA
>NZ_AJRE01000050.1:0-15814 GCF_000296955.1 Streptococcus sp. GMD4S | reverse complement strand
CGGTTCGACCCCGGCCGCCGGTATAGTATTAAAGACAAGGTTTTCGGACCTTGTCTTTTTCTTTTATTTGTTGAATTTGTAACGCTGAGTTACTTAAAATTACTAGATTTATAATAAATCATCTAATTTATCCGCTAATTTTTGTTGCTTGCTTGGATACAAATGAGAGTATGTATCTATTGTTGTAGTTATAGATGCATGGCCTAATCTTTCTTTTACGACAAGATAATCTTCTCCTTGATTTATTAGCAGTGAAGCATGTGAATGCCTGAAGTCGTGAATTCTTATCTTTTTTAAAGAACTATTTCTTTGCAATATTTTTTTATATTGTTTTTCGATTGAATCTTTAGTTATTGTAATAGGGCTATTTTGAAATATCTGTAGATCATCTAGGTTAGTTGTAAATTCTTTCAATCTCTCATGCTGTATCTGTTTCCAGTCTTCTAGTGTCTCCACTAGTTTGGCGTTCATGATGATTCTTCGGGTTCCAGCTTTTGTCTTTGTACTACTAATGTGTTCTTCACCTTTTTTAACGTATACTGATTTGCTTACATGGATTGTATTTGTTGAAAACTCTATATCCTTCCACGTTAGAGCAAGTGCTTCTCCCAGTCTTAGACCAGTAAAAAATAAAACTGTGAATAGTAATTTGATATTGTATTCATCGTCGTTAAATAGTGTTAAGAAGTGCTTGAATTCTTTTATTGTCCAGAAATTTAATTTTGCTTTTTCTATTGGTAATTTTTTTAGCATTCCTACAGGATGTTCCTTGTAAAATCCCTTTCTTAATCCAACATCCAGAATTTTCTTTAGTAAAATTATAATTTTATTAATAGTATTTGGACTTAGCTTCTTTTCCGAGTTTTGAGCATTTTTATCTCTTAGATGTTCTCTGAATTGATAGATATCTTCATAAGTTAATTTAGCTACATCATCAACTTTTTCAAAATAGTTTTTTATATGCCTGTTATAGTTGTTTTCTTGTGTATCTATATAGCTTTGTTTTCTGTTGTTTATTTTATCCTCTTCTTTTAAGAGATCATAAAGGATATCAATTGATATTTTTGAGTTGAAACTTTTTTCTTTAAGTTCGACACTTCGTAAGTATTGTTCGGCCTCCAATGCTTCTTTTTTAGTTTTGAATCCTTTTCTTACAATTCTACGTTGTTTTAGAGATATTGGATTTATACCATTGGAAACATCGACAATCCAAGTTCCGTCTCTACTTTTACGTAAAGCCATAAGCTACGCTTCTTTCTGGAGTTCAATTCCTAATAGTTCTTCAGCGACACTGGCTGGAATTGTACCAATCCGTTTGTTATCGTAGATGTTAAAACCACGATTCACTAATAGTAATTTACCGGTATGGATAATCTTTCTTGCAGTTCCTGGAGCAAATCCAAGTTCGACAAGGTCATCTTTTGTTACAGTTTTAATCATGTTATCTCCTTTTCTATTCAGATTAAGTAAGGGGAGGATTAACTCCCCTTGTCTGATACTTATTTTTGTTTTACATCTACTAAATGGATAGCATCCGCCTTGTAATACATTGTTGTGCTAATCATAGTAGCTTGTAAATTGTCAAATGTAACTGGTACTTCATCCATTGCTTGGATATAGTCATTATCAACCAAGGCATCTGGATTGTCTACTGAGACTTGGGTTGATTTCTTTTTGAATTGTCCATCCTTGATTGTTACATTGTATTTCCAACCAATGATTTTATCGGTATTAAAACGTCTTTCGCTACCATCTCGGTTTTTGATAATTTCTCCGTTTGCATCTGCTCGGACTTCCGTTTCAAATTTTGGAATGACTTCATCCAATTCAAATTTTGTTCCAATGTTATTAAAATTCCAGTCATTTTGTGAAAGCATTTTTGCCATAGTTAATTTCTCCTTTTAATATTTTCTTTGATTGTAGGGATCAAATCCTCTCGTTTAAAGAGTATTGCTCTTTCTATTAATCCACTTGCTAAATCTGGTGGATATTCCATATTGTTGAGTGCGAGATAGTTAGATTTCTCATACTCATGCAGTAAGTTATTGTCGTATAGAAATTTATACGCTTTTAGAATAGCTCCTGAACCTTTATAGGTAAACCATTCTAATTTTTGTTCTAGTTCTGTTTTTGATTTTGAAATAATGATAGAGACGGGTTTTGAATGGCCTAAAAACTTTTCCCAAGATCTCAAAGGTTTTGAGAAATAGCTATCACTATAGAACCTCACTTTTTCTTTGAGATATCCCTTGGTAAAGTTGAGAAGATCTATTTCTGAATGCAACCATTCTTGAATGAAGTAGTGAGCTTTTTCTTTCCTAAGTTCTAACTCAGTTCTTATCCAATTTTCTATATACCGCTTGCTGATACCGAGCTTCTCAGCTCGTTCTAAGCGTTTATCGTAAATTCTAAGTCTTTCGTCATCATTGGGTTTTCTCAAATATAAGGTCTGGCCGATTGTTTCATCTCCGTAGGTATTGTAGTAGGTGCTTTTTCCATATATAAAGCGTTTCTTCTGACAAATCTTTAGAAGCTGATTAGGAGTGAAATAGGGTGTTTCATTAAAATCATCTATTGCAATATCAATTCGTCTTACTGAAAAATGATTGTAATTGTAGTAGAGGTTGTTCAAAAACTGTCTTTCGGACAGACTATTTGGATCTAATACCATATCTCTATAGAACTCGAGTGCCTGTCCTGACATGACAAGCATGTAGGACGACTCTTTCGCTCCATAGTAGATACGGATATTCCCATAATGAAGCTGGCTATCATAGTTATAGTATTTAAGGCTCCCTTTATTCTCAATAAATAGGTCATAGTCAAGAAATAGAATGTCTTCGATTATTTCTCTTGGCGAAAATTCAGTCTTATCAAACTGAATTTGAATCCAGTCAAATACAGAACGTAAATGTTCATTTTTTGCCATAGATTTTGATTCAACTTTTTGCTTAATTTTGCCACCCTTAAAATCTCCGAAACCCTTGGAAATACTGAATTCTTTCGATGGTACACCTAACTTGCAGAGGGTGGTGTTACTACACACCCTATCGGTCAAAAATGGTCCGTCCGCATCTACGCTCATTTTCGGCTTTCTGCCTCATGGCTCAGCCGAAAACTCGCTATTAGCCGAACCTATTTTTTGACCTCTTGTTAACAAACCCTAGTAAGCCGGTTTGCATCGACTCTTCAATATCTTGGATTTTCTTTTTTAGGTTGGAATTCTCAATTTTTATCAGTCGCATTTCTCGCTTAAATTCCTGTTTTAAGGCGCTCAGTTCATCGTAGAGCTCATCTATTACTTGGTTTAGGGATTCATGTTCATTGTCTGCTAGACTCCCAAATACGGCTTGTATAGCCTCTTTTAGACCTATTTCAAGTTTTAGTTTAGCTAACTTTTGAAATTGTCTAAGGTCTTCGTCTGTAAAATCATAGGCAACTGTATAACTTAATTGATGAGTTCTGGGATTTCTACTGATAGGAACTTTAATTTTCTTAAATTCCTTGCCACTTATCTCTTTAATCAGTTGAATCCAATTTTTAAGAGTAGAGGTAGAGTTTAGGCCAGAAATTTGATTGACTAACTCTTTATTGGTCATCTTTTTGTGAAACCTCCGAAATTTTCTTGTGCAACTGAAGAGTTTTCTGTGGTATAATTGTTACATAATATGTTTTGATCTTGGAACGAACGGCACATTTGTTTCAAGATTTTTTATTTTGTCGAATCTTACCTCCTTTATTAAAATTTTTTAAATCGACTACTAGTTACATACGCTTTTACCTCCTTTTATGCTATAATATTCTCAATGGAATATTCAATCTCAAAATAAATATTCCTTATGGAATAATTCTATTTTATACCGTTTGGAATATTTTGTCAAGCTAAAATATACGAATAAGAATATCTATAGGAGAATTATGTATACAGAGGATTATAAATTTTCAGAGAGGTTAAAAACTCTCAGAAAATCAAAAAAGTTAACTCAAGTACAAATATCGGAATTAATTGGAGTTCAACAAGGGACATATTCTCGGTGGGAGAATGGAACGTTAGAACCAGGATTAGAATTCGTTGTGAAATTGGCAAATATCTTTGGGACTACTACAGATTATTTGCTGGGACAAAAACCTTATTCAATTATCAGTAGTTTACCTCTAGAACAATTAGATCTTACCAATATTGCAAACTTTTCAAAGGATGAGTTTGATATTTTGAAACATTCAATAGCAGTTTCGGTGGCAAGAAATAAAATAAAGGCAACAGAACTAAAAGATAGAGTTATAGAAAAAAATCAGTTGTCAGAAAAAGATGCAGAACTTTTGAATAAGATTTTTGAAGAAGTTAAAACTTATTGGGAAAATTAGGAGGACGCTAGTCTTCAAAATTCCCTCCCAAAATGTGTCCAAAATATTGACAGAATTCTAGCTTTTCATTATAGTTCTTATGGAACTTTTTTTCTACAACAAAATAGGCTCCATAATATCCATAGGGGATTTACCCACTACAAATAGTATAGAGCCGGTTTTATTAATGTCCTGCATTTCCTAATAAGTTAACCATGACAACACCAATGATAATCAAAATTAAACCGATAATGCTATAAACATTTAGTGTTTCTTTGAAAATCATTACTGCGATAGAGGATATCAAAACTAAACCGACAGCTGACCATGTTGCATAAGCTATTCCTACAGGAATTTTTTGCATTGCTAGTGAGAGGAAATAGAAACAAACGCCATAGCTAAGTAGGGCAGAAACGGTTGGAATAGGCTTTGTAAAACCGTCTGATAATTTCAAAAGGTTAGTTCCCAATATCTCTCCTACAATGGCGATAAAAAGATAAAAGTATGACATGTCTTTAACCTCCTATATGTCATGTTTTTGCTCTAAGAGCTATTATAGCTATCCGTTTTTTATAAATCTTGGCACAAGTCATGAGAATTTGTAGTAAAACTGTGGCAGACACTTTTTCAGAACCAATAGCTGATAAGTTTAGTATATCATAAGATAAATTTTAAATAAAGTCTTGATTTATTTCAATGTCTTGCGTGGTCTCGATTTTACTGGTAAAATTACTTTTAAGAACTTTAAAAAAGAGGCTTCTATATTTGACAAAACAATGACTTGTTGTCCCGAATGTGGGCATCCTTTGGAGAAAAAATTTTTAAAAGATGAGGGAGATATTCCTTATTGTTCACAATGTGCGAGTTTTCGTTTTCCAGTCTTTAATACAGCAATTAGTGCGATTTTATTTAATGAAAAACATGATAAGATTCTCTTGATTAAGCAATATGACATGGCTGAGCATATTTTGCTAGCTGGTTATGTGTCTAATGATATTCACAACCAATTTCTACAATCATTAAAGACAATTAATTTAGCCTCTCTTATTACGGATATGGGTAATAAAATTGCACAAAACTAGTCCAAAACTCTTTTTAATAAGGAGTATACTTTCTAGCATTTTATAGTTACTAAAAAGTATCTAAACTTTGGAAGTGATACTAAGTTTTAAAAAATATTATGGAAAAAAAGCTTATAAAATCAATATTTCTGAGATTTAAAACTAATAATATTAGACTCAAAATCCAGTGTCCGCAAGGACGTGCCGGTTCGACCCCGGCCGCCGGTATAGTAATAAAGACAAGGTTTTCGGACCTTGTTTTTTATTTTGGTGAAGATTTTGATATTTTTTCTTTAAGTACAGATAACTGATGAATGATCTTTTTCTTCTTATTCTAATCATTTTTAGTGTATTTTTGGTATAATATTACTTATTCACAATTTATTTTGATTATGAAAGAGTTTGGTGGTTAATGTCTCGGTCTGTTGAATTACTAAAGAAACGTTACTTAAAAAATATAAAAGAGAATCCAGATTTATTTATTGGGATTGAGTTAGAATTTCCTATTGTAAATTTAGAGGGTAAAGCTACAGATGGTGAAGTTGTTAAAGATCTCTTTCGGTATTTACCATCAGTACTGGGTTTTACTATCGAAAAAGTGGATGATTTTGGGAATCCAATTCAGTTGCTTGATCCAGTCAGCCAAGATACGATCTTGTTTGAGGTTGCTTATACGACGATTGAGTTTGCATTCGGAAAGGCCGAATCTATCCAAGAGGTAGAAGAACGCCTTAACTTCTATATGGCTACGATTCAGAATAAATTGGGTGAAGCTAATCATGCTATTGTTGGCTGCGGCATTCATCCCAACTGGGATAAAAATGAGAATTGTTCAGTGGCTTATCCCCGCTATCAGATGTTGATGGCTTACTTGAACTTAAGTAGAAGTAAGACTAGTAGAGGTTTACATGATTTTCCTGAGTATGGTGCCTTTATCTGTGGAAGTCAGGTTCAACTAGACGTTTCAAGGTCCAACTACCTGCGTGTTATTAATGCTTTTACACAAATTGAAGCAGCTAAAGCCTTTTTATTTGCCAATTCTGAGTTTTCAGGTGCAGATTGGGATACCAAAATTTCGAGAGATATTTTTTGGGAAGAATCCATGCATGGTATCTATCCAGAGAATGTAGGTGTCAATACTAGATTATTTAAAGATGAGGATGATTTTTTTGACTATCTAAATCATTCTGCGATTTTTACTGCGGAGCGTGATGGGCAGACCTATTATTTTTATCCGATTCAGGCTAGGGACTATTTGGCTACACCTGAAATCCAAGCATTTACCCTTAATGGGGATGAGGTGTTAATTCACCCTCAGGAGGAAGATTTCCAAA
Organism: Streptococcus sp. GMD4S; assembly: GCF_000296955.1. Taxonomy (NCBI): domain Bacteria; kingdom Bacillati; phylum Bacillota; class Bacilli; order Lactobacillales; family Streptococcaceae; genus Streptococcus; species Streptococcus sp. GMD4S. The sequence goes on along the minus strand of NZ_AJRE01000050.1, from coordinate 9,075 downwards.
CTCATCGTAGTTACCAGTACCAAGACTTAACGACTCGAGGAACAGTTGAGTTTCGTAGTGTGTGTACTCAGCCGCTTGATAGGACCTTTGCTTCTGCTGCTTTTCACTTGGGCTTGTTGGTTCATTTAGACAAGCTTGAAGCTTACTTGCGAACTGCTCCATTTTTTACCACAGCTGGTCGTGATTATAAGCTTTTAAGACGACAATTTTCTAAAAAACAACTCACAGATGAAGAAGAAGCTGCGGTTCTCGAGTTTTCTAAAGATTTACTCACCCTAGCTGAGGAAGGACTGGAGAAAAGAGATAAGCAAGAAATGGTTTATTTAGAGCCTTTGAAGAAAGAATTGGGATTATAATTTCTCTTATAAAGGGAGAATTTTCTGAAAAATCGTGATATAATGGAAGAGACTATAGATAAAGGATAGAGATTCATGACATTAGTTTATCAATCAACGCGTGATGCCAATAATACAGTAACTGCCAGCCAAGCTATTTTGCAAGGATTGGCGACGGATGGTGGTTTGTTTACACCGCTTTCTTATCCAAAGGTTGATTTGGACTTTGACACATTAAAGGATGCTTCTTACCAAGAAGTGGCTAAATTAGTTTTATCAGCATTTTTAGATGACTTTACGGCTGAGGAGTTGGACTACTGTATCAACAATGCCTACGATAGCAAGTTTGATACTCCAGCTATTGCGCCATTGGTGAAACTGGATGGGCAATACAACTTGGAATTGTTCCATGGTTCAACGATTGCCTTTAAAGATATGGCCTTGTCTATCTTGCCGTACTTTATGACGACAGCCGCTAAAAAGCATGGTTTGGAGAACAAGATTGTCATTTTGACAGCGACATCTGGTGATACTGGGAAAGCTGCTATGGCAGGGTTTGCCGATGTGCCTGGAACTGAGATTATCGTCTTTTATCCAAAGGATGGTGTCAGCAAGGTGCAAGAGTTGCAAATGACTACTCAGACTGGCGACAATACTCATGTTATCGCTATTGATGGAAACTTTGATGATGCGCAAACAAATGTGAAGCACATGTTCAACGATGTAGCTCTTCGTGAAAAATTGGCAGCGAACAAGTTGCAATTTTCATCAGCTAACTCTATGAACATTGGTCGTTTGGTGCCACAGATTGTCTACTATGTTTATGCTTATGCTCAGTTGGTCAAGTCTGGTGAGATTGTAGCTGGTGATAAGGTCAACTTCACAGTACCAACAGGAAACTTTGGAAATATTTTGGCTGCCTTTTATGCTAAACAAATCGGTCTTCCAGTTGGCAAATTAATCTGTGCTTCAAATGACAACAATGTTTTGACAGACTTCTTCAAGACACGTGTTTACGATAAGAAACGTGAGTTTAAGGTAACAACTAGCCCATCTATGGATATCTTGGTATCTTCAAACTTGGAGCGTTTGATTTTCCATCTTTTGGGGAATGATGCGGTTAAGACTGCTGAACTCATGAATGCCTTGAGTACACAAGGACAATATGAATTGATAGACTTTGATGCAGCGATTTTGGAACTCTTTGCAGCTGAATATGCGACTGAGGAAGAAACAGCAGCAGAAATTAAACGTGTTTATCAAACAGATGCCTATATTGAGGATCCACATACGGCGGTTGCCTCAGCTGTTTATAGAAAATACCAAGCGGCTACTGGCGATGCGACTAAGACAGTGATTGCTTCAACAGCTAGTCCTTACAAGTTCCCAGTGGTTGCAGTAGAAGCGGTAACAGGAAAAGCAGGCCTGACAGACTTTGAAGCCTTGGCTCAATTGCATGACATTTCAGGAGTGGCAGTGCCACCAGCGGTTGATGGCCTTGAAACAGCTCCGGTTCGTCATAAAACAACAGTGGCAGCTGCTGACATGCAAGCAGCGGTGGAGGCTTATCTAGGACTTTAAGACAGAGGGCGTAAACTCGGTTGGGAAACCAACTGAGTTTCTTTTCATCAGGAGGAGAGATTGTTTAAGAAAAATAAAGACATTCTTAATATTGCATTGCCAGCTATGGGTGAAAACTTTTTGCAGATGCTCATGGGAATGGTGGACAGCTACTTGGTCGCCCACTTGGGCTTGATCGCTATTTCAGGTGTTTCAGTGGCTGGCAATATTATCACGATTTACCAGGCGATTTTTATCGCTCTGGGAGCTGCTATTTCCAGTGTTATTTCAAAAAGTTTGGGGCAGAAAGATCAGTCCAAGTTGGCTTATCACGTGACAGAGGCTCTCAAGATAACCCTATTGCTGAGTGCACTTTTAGGCGCCTTATCGCTCTTTGCTGGGCAAGAGATGATAGGACTCTTGGGCACTGAGCAGGATGTGGCCGAGAGTGGTGGACTCTACCTATCTTTGGTAGGCGGATCGATTGTTCTCTTGGGCTTGATGACGAGTCTAGGTGCCTTGATTCGTGCAACGCATAATCCGCGTCTGCCTCTCTATGTTAGTCTTTTATCCAATGCCTTGAATATTATTTTTTCAAGTCTAGCTATTTTTGTCCTTGATATGGGCATAGCGGGTGTTGCTTGGGGGACTATCTTGTCTCGCTTAGTCGGTCTTGTGATTTTGTGGTCACAATTAAAGCTGCCTTTTGAGAAACCGACTTTTGGTTTAGATAAGGAACTATTGACTTTGGCTTTGCCAGCGGCAGGAGAACGTCTCATGATGCGAGCTGGAGATGTCGTCATCATTGCCTTAGTTGTATCTTTTGGAACGGAGGCAGTAGCTGGAAATGCAGTCGGAGAAGTCTTGACCCAGTTTAACTATATGCCTGCCTTTGGCGTCGCTACGGCAACAGTCATGCAGGTAGCTCGAGCAGTTGGAGAGGATAACTGGGAAAGAGTAGATGATTTGAGCAAGCAAACCTTTTGGCTTTCCCTGCTTCTCATGTTGCCCTTAACTCTCAGTATCTATGCCTTGGGGACACCATTGACTCATCTCTATACGACCGATCCTGTAGCGGTTGAAGCGAGCGTTTTGGTGGCACTGTTCTCTCTACTAGGAACCCCCATGGCGACAGGGACAGTTATATATACGGCAGTTTGGCAGGGATTGGGAAATGCTCGCCTCCCCTTTTATGCGACAAGTATTGGGATGTGGTGTATCCGTATAGGGACAGCCTATCTTATGGGTATTGTTCTTGGTTGGGGGTTGCCTGGTATTTGGGCTGGAACGTTATTGGACAATGGTTTTCGATGGTTATTTCTACGCTACCGTTACCAAAGTTATATGAGCTTGAAAGGATAGGAAATGAAAAAAACAGCTTTTATTTGGGATTTAGATGGAACCTTATTGGACTCTTACGAAGCGATTTTGTCAGGGATTGAGGAAACCTTTGGTCAGTTTTCTATTCCTTATGACAAGGAGAAAGTGAGAGAGTTTATCCTCAAGTTTTCGGTGCAAGATTTACTGGAGCAGGTGGCAGAAGAGCGAAAACTGGATGTGGAAGTGCTCAATCAGGTGCGTGCCCAGAGTTTGGCTGAGAAGAATGCCCAGATAGTTTTGATGCCAGGTGCGCGTGAAGTGTTGGCTTGGGCAGATGAAGCAGGGATTATGCAGTTTGTTTATACCCATAAAGGAGACAATGCCTTTACCATTCTAAGAGACTTGGGTTTGGAATGTTATTTCACAGAAATTTTAACTAATCAGAGTGGTTTTGCACGCAAGCCCAGTCCAGAAGCGGCGACATATCTGCTAGACAAATATGAGTTGGATCCTAGGACTACCTATTATCTAGGGGACCGGACTTTGGATGTGAAATTTGCCCAGAATAGCGGTATTCAAAGCATTAACTTTTTAGAGTCAACTTATGAAGGGAATCAGAGGATTCAAGCATTGGCAGATATTCCCTACATTTTTGAGGATGAGCAATAAAAAGATTGTGTCAGTTTTATGACAGAAGGCTAACAAACTATTTCAACTGATCTAGTTTGTTACAAGGAATAGACAGTTCTGTTAAATAGGCCCGAGAGGGCTTTTTTTCTGTTTTTTTTGTGTTATGATAGACAGGTACTCATTTGAAAGGAATATGAACGAATGAAGAAAAGAATTATTTTAGCCTCAACAGTAGCCCTGTCTCTTGCTCCCGCATTAGGAGCTAAAGCTCAAGAAATCTCTTGGACAGCACGTAGCGTTGAGCAAATCCAAAATGATGTGACGAAAAACGAGAACAAAAACAGCTATACAGTTCAGTATGGTGATACCCTGAGCACGATTGCAGAAGCTTTGGGAGTAGATGTAACCGTTCTTGCTAATTTGAACAAAATCACTAATATGGACTTGATTTTCCCAGATACTGTCCTCACTACAACTGTCAATGAGGAAGAAGAGGTGACGGAAGTTGAAATCCAAACTCCTCAAGCGGATTCTAGTGAAGAAGTGACGACTGCGACAGCTGATTTGACGACGAATCAAGTGACAGTTGATGAACAAACAGTTCAAGTAGAAGATCTTTCTCAACCAATTGAGGATGCTCCAACTGTAACAGAGACTGAAAAACCAACAGAAGTAGCGCCAAATTCAGAAGTTTCTGAGACAGCGACAGTTGCTGAAGAGACACCATCTACAGAAACACCTGTAGCAGCAGAAACAACTAGTCCAGTTGAAGAAGAAGCTCCTCAAGCAGCGACTCCAGCTACTGAAGAAACGGCAGCAACAACTCCAGCAGAAGCACCAGTAGCAGCTGCTCCAGCAACTGAAACACCTGCTGATACAACAGGAACAAGTGCAACAGAAGAAGCAGCATCAACAGCAACTTCTGACACTGCAACTTCGACTTATCAAGCAGAGCAAAGCCAAACTCCTTCAAGAACGTATGCTGCTCCAGCGGCTCCTGACTATGCAGGACTTGCTGTAGCTAAGTCTGAGAATGCTGGTCTTCAACCACAAACAGCGGCCTTTAAAGAAGAAGTAGCCAACTTGTTTGGAATTACATCTTTTAGTGGCTACCGTCCTGGTGACAGTGGGGACCATGGTAAAGGTTTGGCCATCGACTTTATGGTTCCAGTGAGTTCAGCACTCGGAGATCAAATTGCAGAATATGCAGTCAAAAATATGGCTAGCCGTGGTATCAACTATATCATCTGGAAACAACGTTTCTACGCTCCATATGATAGTAAATATGGACCAGCCTACACGTGGAATCCAATGCCAGACCGTGGTAGCGTAACCGAAAACCACTATGATCACGTTCACGTATCAATGAACTAATAGAAAAAGAAGCTGAAAACTCATAAGGTTGAGGCTTCTTTTTGTTGTTCTAAGTCAAAATGTTTTCAAAGTTATGCTATAATCAAACTGAAGTTGACTGAAAATCAAGTATTTTTATTTTAGTAGAAGGTGAGAACACTATGATGAATAGTTTGAAAAAAACATTTGAGAAAACCATTGATGACTTTGAAAAAGAATTTTGTGGTGAAGTCGTTGAACTCTTGATTATCACTTTGCAAAATGTGGGAGGTGCGACTGTTTTAAAGAATGGATGGAAGTTGCCTTCGGTTCATTTTGTAGCAAGTGTGAATGTGGGGACAAAGGAGTTCTCGGAAATAGAGGGACGTTTGGAGTGGTTGGTGAGTCCAGAGGAATATGAAGAAAAGGGCTTGCTCTATAGCTATAGTTTCGAGCCCTATCAGATTCATCACATCAAATGTCAGAAAAGACCACAAAGGCAATTAGAACCTTATATGGCAGCAGTAGCGAATAACTGTTATCGTCTGCTGGAATACATTGAAGATGGGCAGTCGGATAGTAGATTAGAAGCTCTGATTGCAGAATATGTTAAACCAGTCGTCATCAAAGATTCTATAGGCGAATTCACTTTAAATAGAGCTTATTCATGGTTTGAGGGAAGTATGGATCTTGCGGGAAGCAGGGTTAGCGTGATGTTGGATGCAAATGAAGATGCCAGCTTACCACCAAAATCATTTGGCTACTTGAAAACATTTGTCAGGGATATTGACCGAAGAGACTCTGAAATCCGAGACGTTATAGTAAAAGAGATGTGGGAAACAGCAGAGGACTGGCTAGCTTCAGACGGAGATGCCGAAGTATTAACAGAGGACTATTTTTATAATTCCTTGTATCTGGGGGAACTGTCTATCAGTGAAGCGGGGGATTTGACTCTTTATTATGGAGATAAAGAGGATATTTTTGCTGGGCATGCGGTAGAAGTCAGGGCAGATATTGAAGGAAATATAGAAAATGTGACCTTGGTAGGGTAAATGGACAGCATGTGATTATTTCTTTATTGTGAATAAGCAACTTAGTCCTGTTACAGGAGTTTTTCCATTATATTTTAAAAATAACTGAAATCAGCACCTTCTTTAGAAAGTGCTGATTTTTTTGAGATAATAGTAGAAAGTTTATACTTTTCGGCGTTTGAGAGCGAGCAAAGTTCGATAGAAAATGATTTGGCTGCTCTGGATATAGGGAAGGATTGAAAAACTAGCAATTCCAAAAGTAATCCAATTGAGGAAGTACCAAGGAAGTAGTTGTAAATCGAGGACAAAGCGTTGAAATTTGTAACCTTTCACCAAGAAACGACTGGTTTTCAGGATTTGACTGGGTTTAGCCTGCCCTAAATCTAGAGTGTCGCAGAGGAGGAATTCTACCTGCGAGTAGGCGTAATGTTGCGGGATATAGAGGGCATTTCCTACAATCATCAAGATGAGGCTCGCAAAAAAGTAGAGCCCAAAGGTCATAAGGAATTGCTCGTTTTCAATAGATGAGAGGTCTAGTTTTGGAAACTCAGGATGTAGGGCAACAAATCTTCTAGCCAAGAGATTGCTATAAAAGAGGAAATAAATGCCTACTAAGTTTGGAATGCTCCATAAAAAGAGGTAGAAACGTTTGAGGAGCAGAGTTAGGAAGGTTTGCGAGAAGCGCTCTTCAGCAAAGAGGGCCAGGCTTGATTTTACTGAGAGTTCCGTATCAGGATCCTTGAGGAGTCGGAGTGTCGCAAAGGCAGCACCTACTAGAAAAATCGTGCTCATAAAAGAAACTACTAGCGGGAAGAGATAGGCTTGGAGAACTTGTGCCAGCATGCTGAAAAAGGATTGCTCTAAAACACTTTCTTGGAGACGAGCCAAGGGGTTGAGAAAGCCTGACAAGATAACCAGTATGCTAGGTAAGAGATAGACCAGAAAGAGGCGGGGATTTTCAGCCTGAAATTGCCTAGCCTGCAGACGAATAGTTTTTAAATCAATTTTTGGGTATTTCATTCTCTCATTATACCATAGTTCGTGACAGTTCCAGCTTTTTTTGATAAAATCATACAGTATGCCTTTGGGCGCAAAGTATGAACTGGGACTGTTTTTCCCAGCTTCGGAGGTAAAAAATGTCAGATTCACCAATCAAATACCGTTTGATTAAGAAAGAGAAACACACAGGAGCTCGTCTGGGAGAAATCATCACTCCGCACGGTACCTTCCCGACACCTATGTTTATGCCAGTTGGGACCCAAGCCACGGTCAAGACTCAATCACCAGAGGAGTTGAAGGAGATGGGTTCAGGGATTATCCTGTCAAACACCTATCACTTGTGGCTCCGTCCAGGAGACGAACTCATCGCACGCGCAGGCGGTCTCCACAAGTTCATGAACTGGGATCAGCCCATCTTGACGGATAGTGGTGGTTTTCAGGTTTATTCTCTAGCGGATAGTCGAAATATCACAGAAGAAGGAGTAACCTTTAAAAACCATCTCAATGGTTCCAAGATGTTCCTATCGCCAGAAAAGGCCATCTCTATCCAGAACAATCTGGGCTCAGACATCATGATGTCCTTTGACGAATGTCCTCAGTTTTACCAACCCTATGATTACGTTAAGAAATCAATCGAACGTACCAGCCGTTGGGCTGAGCGCGGGTTGAAGGCTCACCGTCGTCCGCATGACCAAGGTTTGTTTGGAATTGTGCAGGGGGCAGGATTTGAAGACCTTCGCCGTCAGTCAGCTCACGACCTTGTTAGCATGGACTTCCCTGGCTACTCTATCGGTGGTTTGGCAGTAGGAGAAACGCATGAAGAGATGAATGCCGTCTTGGATTTCACAACTCAACTGCTACCTGAAAACAAACCTCGCTATTTGATGGGTGTCGGAGCGCCAGATAGCTTGATTGATGGAGTTATTCGTGGCGTGGATATGTTTGACTGTGTCTTACCGACTCGTATCGCTCGTAACGGAACTTGTATGACCAGTCAAGGTCGTTTGGTTGTCAAAAATGCCCAATTCGCTGAAGACTTTACGCCACTGGATCCTGAGTGCGATTGCTACACATGTAAGAACTATACACGCGCTTATCTTCGCCACCTACTCAAGGCTGACGAAACCTTTGGTATCCGCTTGACTAGTTACCACAATCTCTACTTCTTACTCAATCTGATGAAGCAGGTCCGCCAAGCCATCATGGATGACAATCTCTTGGAATTTCGTGAGTATTTTGTAGAAAAATATGGCTACAACAAGTCAGGGCGCAATTTCTAAAGTGTAAAAATAGAATGCCAAAATCCTAAGTTTTCTCTTAGGATTTTTCCTATTTTTTTGATAGAATAGGGAGTATAATGGAATGGAAATTAGGTGGTGTTTTGCTTCCTAATTTAATGGAGAATAGACTCGTATGCGTATTAAATGGTTTTCCTTGATTAGGATTACAGGTTTACTTTTGGTGCTTTTGTACCACTTCTTTCAAACGATCTTTCCTGGAGGATTCTTTGGGGTAGATGTCTTTTTCACTTTTTCAGGATTTTTGATCACCTCCCTCCTTTTAGAAGAATTTGGGAAGGCACGCCAGATTGATTTGCTGGGCTTTTTTAAGAGACGGTTTTACCGCATCGTGCCACCTGTGGTGCTGATGGTTTTGGTGACCATGCCTTTTACTTTCTTGGTTCGTCAAGACTATGTTGCTGGAATTGGTGGCCAGATAGCTGGAGTTCTCGGTTTTATGACCAACTTCTACGAAATGTTAACAGGGGGTAGTTATGAATCCCAGTTCATTCCGCATCTCTTTGTTCACAACTGGAGCCTAGCTGTTGAGGTTCACTACTATATCCTTTGGGGCTTAGCGGTTTGGTT
>NZ_AJRE01000049.1:0-15843 GCF_000296955.1 Streptococcus sp. GMD4S | reverse complement strand
CTTTGAAGGATCTTTATAGATGATGGCACCAGTATAGGATAGCAAAAATCGTAGGACAGGTCCCAAAAGCAAGGTTATGCCTGCCACCATGCCCAGTCTCCAATTGAGTCGAACCAATCTATCTCTCTCCATAAAAACCTCCTTCTCTCGTAGCTATCATTCTACCATATTTGCTCCAGAAACAAAAGACCTTCTCCGTCACAAACAAATCGCCTACCTGCTTTCAGACATCCGAACATAAAAAGAGAAGATCTGTCGATCCTCCCTTTTCATTTTCCAACCCTTATTTCTTAAAAATAGAGGTTCTGAAGTCGTTTGTTTGGTCAAGATAAGCTTTAAAGATTGCTCTCTTCAACTTATGAACGGCACTATCATACTCTGGATTATAGTTGCTCCAACGAGGACTTACAGCATCCTTGAGAACAGCTTGATCCATGAGGGCTTGCAATTCACTCACTTGATTGATGGTCTTGGTCCCATAGCTTGGCCATGGTTTTGTCGGATCTTTAAAGGTCACTTGTTTCAAGTTTTCAAACTGATCCACACGTTCTTTATACATGGCTTTCTTAAAGGCAGCCCAAGATGCATACTTGCCTTCAAATACCTTGTCCAATACAAGTTTATCGGTCACCAATCCTCGTTCTTTCCCATAGAGATTGATAGTTTGACCTTTTTGTTTGGCAGCTTCTTCGTATTGATTTGAGATATAAGGTACCATTCCATCCTTAAAGCCTTTGGCAGCCAAAAGTTCGTAAGCAATCCTACGCCCCATAAGGTCCCCTGGCGTGCCTTTCTCACTGCTGAGAGCTGAAAAGATTGGGGCAAAGAGTTTAATGGTATAGTAGCCATTTCGTTCATAGTCGCCAGTCTGGTACTCACGAGCTGATAAGATGTTGTGGTCAATCAAACTTTCAAAACTATTCAAGTTTTGGGCCTCTGCTTCTGTCAATTCTTTGACTACGTTAGTGGCGTAAACCTCATTTCCATCTGCTGGATCTTTCACATACTTGTTCTCAATTTTTCTGAGAGCCGCCATTTTCTGGTAAACATTCAGTTTGTTGACGATTGATTGTCCTTCGAGATATTCCAACATGTAGATGAGGTCAAACATGTTGTGGACATAGCTCTGAAGATCTGATGCGTTTTGGAATCTCTCTGTCGGATCCAAGACTTGCAGACGGGAGCCCTCTGCACTATCTGATTTTGAGTGTCTCAAGATAGAATTGATGGTAATGGTTGCGTCACTTGGTTGGTCAGGGGCTTGCAATAAACCTTTTGCAAAGAACTCTGGTCCCAAGCCACTTCTTCGACCATAGCCGCCAAGGTAGATATCCTGATCGGAATCATGGGTCATTTCATGGGTATATGTAATGGCGCCATCCTTGTCCAACATACGGTAAGACATATAGTAGACGCCATCACCTGTTGCGTAGGCTCCATGCTGGTTGTGAACTACCTTATTGCCAACTGGTCCAAAGAAGTTTTTCATGGCTGGATTGGAACTATCAAACTTAGCCTCCAATGTAGCTTTTCCTGAGGTTGTGTCATCACCAAATTTATAGGCATCATAAAGCAAGATGGTACGATAGAGTTTTTCACGTCCCTCATTATCTAAAATGCGATACCAATAATCGTAGTGATCTCGCTGACGTTTGGCTGTTTCACGCGCATTTTCTTCAACAAAGTCATTGAGAGCCTTGCCCGCTTTATGGTCACTATTTCGGTAGCGATCATAGGCTCCAAATCCTAGACTAGACATGGTCGAGATGACAAATACTGATTTCTCTGGCAAGGTTAGGAGAGGCAAGACCATATTGCGGTATTTCCATGTGGCACTCGTGATGCGGTCATAAACACCGACAGAGTACTTGGTGCCAGCTAATCCTTGCTTCGCTTTCACCTCTTCGATAGTGGATTTTTCTTCAACGATGTAAGCCTTAGTCTCTGATTTAAACCAGTCATTGTTGCTTGTGGTTGGTAGAAAGACTTTTCGGTAATTTTCTAGCGTGCTAAATAAATCTGTTGTTCCATGCTGGTTGGCAAGACTGATACCATAAGTATCGACATTATTCTTAGCTAGAAGATTGTTAAAGCCAGATTTACCTAACTCAATAAGAGTGTCCAGTGGTGAAGCATTTCCCTTACCAAAGAAGTCCAGATGGTACAGAACCAGGTCTTTGACGTTTACTTGACCATAGCTGAAGTTGTACCAACGTTCCAGATAGGTCAAGCCAAGTAGCAAGGCTTCCTTGTTGCGTTTGATTTTATCTACAAGATAACCCTTGGTGACTGGGTTAGCACCGGCAAGTCCAGCATCAGCTGACAAGAGTTTTTTCAAACTGTCTTCCAAATGTTGTTTTGTTTTGGCGAACTGGTCTTCTAGATAGAGCTCAGTCTGCTCGACTTTTGGAGAAATACCGAGTGTCTTTCTGATGGCTTCTGAATGATAGTCAATCTTTTGTAAGTCAGGTAAGACTTGCTTGATGATGGAAGATTGGTCATACAGGAATTGGTTTGGCGTATAGAGAAGTCCAGTATCGCCTAGACTATATTCTGCTAATTTGGCGAAATCATCCTGGTACTTGAGATTAAGCTTCTCAGAAGAATGGTCCTTGTAGTGAAGCAAGAGTTTGTTTGCAGTCTCTTTGTTGGAAACAATGTCTGTGATGACTTGGTTATCCTTCATCATAACTGCTGACAAGAGTTCTTTTTGATATAACAGACTGTTCTCATTGACCAGATTTCCGTATTTGACGATGGTTGCCTTGTTGTAGAAAGGTAGCAATTTTTCAATGTTCTTATAAGCCAAGGCGCGCTTAGCTTGATAATGGGCTACCTTAGAAAAATCACTGTCTTTCTTGCCACTTGTTGAGAGGGGTTCCACTGTTGGTAGAGTGAGAGGATTGATGGCTGCTTTCTTGCTTTCAATCTGGGAAGCATCTAGCATTGTTCCTCTTTCTTCAAAGGATTCCTTGCTGACGACCTCATCCTTGACTAAGGTGACATTGTAGACTCTGTTTGCCTTGCTGCTGAATGTGTCCTTCACCTTCATTCCATTATAGTGGTAACCGGTAATGGCATTTCCGTTGGTTACATTGACATCACTGAGAACATTGGTCAATCTTCCAGCATGCTGTTCCTCATTAGTTTTTCGATCCCACAAATAGCCTGCTACTCCCGCGACTCTACCAAAGTGCTTGGCATTGTTAATATCGCCTTCAGCATAGCTATCTTGGATTTGTGCATCCTGATCTACTAGACCTGCAAGACCAGCCACTGTCTGATCTGAACTATTTGTGTTGGATGAAATGGCTACTGTCGCTTTTGACTTAGTAAGTAAAGCCTTGTCACCTGTCAAATGACCGACCAGACCACCGATATTATAGGCAGCAGTCGTCTCATACGTGTTGATAATTCTTCCCTTGAAACTGCTCTCTGTGATGCTTGATTGCTCAGCCTTTGCCAGCAAACCACCGATACCACGTTCACCGGCGAGAACACCATCAACGTGAACTTGCTGAATCTTTGTGCCATTCTGAGCTTCATAGGACAATGCACCGATATCATCTTTCCCTGAAATGGAGACATTTTTCAGACTCAATTTTTCTACTGTGGCACTACTCAAAGTTTCAAACAGTGGTTTTTTCAAGTTGTAAATAGCATACTGCTTGCCATCTTTTTCACCGATCAACTGACCAGTAAAGGTACCCTTGATGTAGGATTTAGCTTCAGGCTCTAACTCCACTTCGTTGGCATTCAAACTAGCTGCTAAATGATAGGTTCCAGAGAGATTCTGGTTGATAGCTTTGACTAGGTTGCTAAAGGAAGTAAAGGTTGTCGTTTCCTCTCTAGCCTTCTTAGCTAGGTAGAAGGTGAAATTATCAACATATTTATTTTCTAGCTCTTGCTGGAGTTTCTCAGCCTTGGCTGTGATTTTATAAACTGGCTGCCCATTTTTTATTTCTGCCGTTATTGAAGCGACTGGTAAATAGACATCTTTAAATGACGAGGATTTAACCTTGACAAAGTAAGTGTCTGGATTACTTGGGACACCGTCTAAAGAAACGTGTTGTTTGTAAGTACCATTGGTCTGACTATACAACTCCAGATCCGAAACATTTCTTAGCTCAAGCGTCTTCTCTGGGTCTTTTTCTTTTGGTTTTTCTGTCGGAGTTTCCGGTTTTACTTGCTCGGTATTGCCAGTATATTCTGGAAGAGGAGCGACTTGTTCCGGTTCAACGATGGCTCCTGCTTGCTCACCTTTATATTCTGGTAAGGAAGATTGAGTCTCAGGTTCCACTATCGCACCTGATTGAGTATCTGTATATTCTGGTTTTTCAGCTATCTCAGGGTCAACAATCGCTCCTGCTTGAGTTCCTGTATATTCTGGTGTTGGTGGCACCTGTTCAGGCTCTACGATTGCTCCTGACTGCTCGCCTGTATAGGCTGGTTTGTCAGTCGTTTCTGGTTCCACCAAAGCCCCAGACTGGACACCCCCAACCTCTGGCTCAACTTGTTCTGGCTCGACGATAGCACCAGCTTGGGTTCCCTGATACTCAGGTAGCGGAGCGACTTGTTCGGGTTCAACAACTGCTCCAGCTTGGGTGCCTGTATATTCTGGTTTTTCAGCTGTCTCTGGGGCTACAACCGCTCCCGCTTGCTCGCCTGTATATTCTGGTAATGGAGCCTGAGTCTCAGGCTCTCCTTTTCTTGCAGACTGAGGTGCTTCACTTGCAGCTACTGCCTTCTTAGTCCCTTTCTCTACTATACGTGGCAAGGCTTCTTCTACCTTAGTTGAGAGAACTTCCCTAGAAATTTCTTGGTTTTCAACCGTGAAAATGCGAACAAGTTCAATCTTCTTCCCAGCACGACCTTCTTGTTTGACATGGATGGTTCCCTCTGCTAGATCTGGATTTTCCTGCACCACTTCTGAAACATCTAGTTTGGTTACAATCTCTTGGTCTTTGTATAAGAGCTCTGGTTTGTTCACGCGACCAGCCAAGACTTCGTCTTGAGGATCTACACTAGCAATACCAGACGGCTTTTTATTAGATAAATCTTGAGAAGGGATTGTCTTGTCTGCAGGGCTTGTTGAAGACGGAGCTTTCTGCTCATCTCCTGCCTTTTGTCCACCTTCGTTGGCTTGGAAATGAGGTTGAACTGTATAGTCAAGTTTCTGATCCCTAGCAGCAGTTTCTTGCTGATTAATCTCTTTGTCTTGCTTAATATAGCCTAGATAAGTATAACCTGATAAGGCACGTGGCAAAGGCAGACTATCTCCTTGGGATAATTGGTATTCCTGATTGTACTGGAGCAAAAGTTGATTTTCAATAGCCTGAACTGAAGAAGCCAAACCACTGCCCATCCCTGTTACCAAAATCACATTCAAGAGGGCTTTCTTTTTGCCTTTCTTTTTCGATACGACAAAAATAAGAAGGCCAATTGAAGCTAGGGCTCCACCAGTTAAAACACTAGTAAGGCTATTCTGCCCACCTGTATTGGGCAACTGACCTAGTTGGGCTTTCTCATCCATACGGTAGACTAGATAATAGGTGCTCTCACTATCTTCCGCAATCTTCGGAATATCCTTGACAATCAAGTCCTTCTCTTGCCCACTCAGCTCCGTATCCGTCACATATTTGTAGTGAACAGCTACATTTTCTTGAGCAAATACGGTTCCACTACTCGCAATGGACACAAAAAATAGGCTTGAAATCGAAGCTGACACAAGTCCAATTGCTAATTTTCGTAAGGAGAAACGATGCTGCTTCTCTCCAAAAAACTTTTTCATTTTAAATCCTCTCAACTTTTACCTTCTATCAAGAAAATAACTAGCATTATATTTTGATATAGGTATTTCACATCCACCATTATACTATAAAAATACTTCCTTGTCTCCAATAAATGCTTTAGATTTCACGAATGTCAAAGCTTATTTATCTTGTAAAATTTATCCGTCGTTGATGACAAAAAAAGAAGGCTAAGCGCCTTCTCTTATTTGAAAATATTCCTAACAAAAAGTCATTATTCTTGAATCTCGAACTTTTTCAAAAGTCCAAAATAGAGGGATCCACCAATGATTGTCAGAATTCCTCCTACCCAGCCCAAGAATGGGATCAATCCAACAGAACCACCCACGATAAACAAAACAGACGGTGCAGGGGTCACACGCTCATCGTCCTTGTAATAGACAATAGACACAATTCCTAAAACCAAGACAGCAATTTTTACCAATGCCAAAATGATTGAAAAAATCGTCAATATACCAACTGTTGCATCAGAGTCCTCCGTCGCTGCAGCAGCCCCGACAGCTATCATAAACATAACAAGAGGTGCCAACAGCAAGACGATACCTGAAATAAGACCAAAAATCGCATTTACGCGAGCAAGTGCTTTTGTTTTCATCCGAATCTCCTTAAAAAAATTTTACAACTATCATTTTATCATATTTTCATGAAAAACAAAAGAAATTTCGAAACGAGTATACTAGATGATGAATGTTTTCCAATTTCTCTCCAGATATTTAGAGTAAGAAATATGTCCTGTATCAATTTATTTGTAAATTCATTCGTTTTTGTACTAAGCAAGCCATTCACCTAAAAAAGAAGATCACTTGGATCTTCTTTTTTCGTGTCTATCTTTCAAAGATGGACTGTCTGAAGTCGTCTGTGGCACGTAGATAAGCGTTGAAAATACGATACTTGAGTTGGGCGACACTGCTCTTAGAGCTGTCTGATAAGGCACGATCAATGTTCTTAGCTGAGGCATCCGCTAGTACTGCTAAGTACATATAATCTTGTAATTCCTCATAAGAAGAAATCGTAATTTGTCGTTTGCTATCTAGTTTTCCTGCTTCAAACTCGATAGTGATAGGGCGAAGGAAGTTTTGAGCCTTGTTGTATCGCTCATTCAACATGGCTTTCTTCAAATCCTTCCATGATTCATACTGGCTACCATAGAGATTTTTGAAAACCAAATCATCTCCAACTACTCCGACATCTCCTCTGTTCCAGATTGAGTAGGTCTTATGACCTTCTTTAAGCGCTTGGCCAGCGTATTGGCCAGATACATATGGGACAAATCCTTGTTGGTAACCCTTGTCTCCGAGCAATTCATAAGCTCTACGGCGGAACATAAGTCCCCCAGGTGCACCAGTTGGATTGTCCAGAGCTGCATAGAAGGAAGCAAACATATTGATGACATAGTAGCCATTTCGTCCAAAGTTAGCTCTATCCCAACCATCGCGACGACCAATGATATTATGATCAACCAAATCATCAACAGATTTTAGTTTGGCTGCTTCTTCGGCAGTTATAGGGACAATTCGATCATCAGCGTGAGCTTGTTTACCATAAGAAGTTTTTTCAAAGTTATAATTTTCAGCCTTACGGTACCATTTCATTTTCTGTTGATCAGTTAGAACTCCAGTAACAATATCCCCTTCTACATAATCCAGAAGGTTCAGTACGTCAAAAACTCCATGCATGTAGTCGCGAAGAGCATCTGCTGAGGAGAATCGAGCAACAGGATCATAGGTATGGTAACGTGTGGTCGAATCTTTATCTCCTTGATAGAAGCTATTAAGTACGAGACCTTTTTCGCTAACATTGGTTACAGACTCTAACATCCCTGTAGCAAAACTCTCAGGTCCTTCACCCTCACGACGACCATGTCCTTCAAAATAGATAGAACCATCCGAGTTGTGGGTCATTTCATGGGTATAGACCATGGTTCCAGAAGCTCCCAGCATCTGGTCATAGACATAGAAGACTTCATAACCATTTGCAAAGGCTCCTAGTCCATTGTCTCCGTGATACTTGCCAGCAGGGCCAAAGAAATTATACATAGCAACAGAGGTCTTATCATTACGAGGAGCCCAATATTGCTGGCCTTTATCATTATAAAGAAAGAAACCGTCTGTAACGATCACCCGTCTGAATAGAGTGTCTTTCCTGTTTGGACTTAAAATGTTGTACCACATGTCATAGTGGTTTCGTTGCCATTCAGCTGATTGATCCACAAGTTTTTCAACGTGTCGATGGAGTTCCTCGCCTGAGAGAACTCTACCACCTTCTTTCCTGTAGCCTCCAAAGCTACCAAAGGCAATAGTCGACATATTGCTGATGATATAGACATCTCTTTCAGGTAAGGTCAGAAGTTGGAGGACCATTTGCTTGAAGCCCCAATCTCCCTGAGTCAGTCTGTCGTAGACCTTGATTGTATACTTACTCTTACGATCTGCATTGTCTTGCTTAGCCTGAATTTCTGGCAGACTTGAACGAGCTTCTACGATATAAGCCTTAGTATTTTCCTTGAACCACTCACTGTTGGTTTTATTTGGCAAGAAGAGTTCACGCAGACTTTCTAAGTAAGCAAAGAGGTCTCCTTTGCCTTTTTCCTTGGCTAGGGATTGTCGGTAAGCATTGAAGTTGTTTTGCGCTCGAAGATTGCCCATTCCAGAGTTCCCGAGAGCGATGATAGTATCCAGTGTCGAAGCTGCTTGATTGCCAAAGAAATCAAACTTATAGGCACTAAGATCTTTGGTATTGAACGTTCCATAGTTGACATTGTACCATCGGTTGAGATAGGTCAGACCAAGCATGAAGGCCTCTTTGTTCTGCAGAATTTTTTGGCTAATCGCATCCGCTACGGCAGGGCCTAGGGTGTTGATCGACTTGTCAACTGAAAGTACCTTGAGGAGCTCCTGACCTAGTTCAGCTTTGATTTGTTCAAAGGCTTTTTCCAGATAAAGATCATCTAAGGAAGCTGTTTCACCAATCCCTAATACTTTACGCACTGCAGCCGAGTCATAGGTCACAGATTTGAGTTCATCCAAGACACTCTCTTTAATAGACTGGTAGTCAGATAGGAAGACTTCTGGCGTATAGAGCAAATTCTTATCAGCGATGCTATATTCAGCAATCTGGCCATTGGCAAAATCACCCTTGTAGGTCAGATCAAGATAAGCGATCGTCTTATCTGCATAATGCAGCATCAGTCTATTGATTTCACCCTTATGGCTGTTGACATCTGTTATCAGTGTCTCATCTTTCATCGGAACCACATCTAGCAGGGCTACTTTGTTGAGTTTATCATCTTCAGCTAATTGGTTAGCTGTATGAACGATGAAGTCTTTGTTGTAGAATGGTAATAGTTTTTCTACATTTTCGTAGGCTTGCTTTCTGGACTCCTGAGCTCCCCTCACTCGACTATAGTCTGTTTGATGCTGGTAAGCTTGCTGCAATGGCTCTTGGTCCGTCAAGTTCGAAGTGATTCTAAAGGACTGACGTTTGGCTTGCGCATCGGCCTCTGAAATAGAACGGACAAAACGCTCATCTTTTCGATTTGCTGTAGTTCCTTCAAGAACATAAGAGTCCCGAACAGAAGCCTCAGGATAGGGATCTCCTGTCATCGCATGACCATTTTGAACCTTGACACTGGTCAAGACATTTCGGACCTGTCCATTGTTCCAAGTAGACCCGATTGCTCCACCGACTTGGCCAGAATGACCTCCATTCTGGATAGAACCACTCACATAAGAAGTTTCTAATCTAGCTCCATTTTGCAAGCGACCAATCAAGCCTCCAACACGCTGGTCTCCGTTTCTACCCGTTACTTGGATAGATACATCTGCCTGACTCTTCTGCGCCAGTGATTGGTTGCCGTGGAAATTACCGACCAGGCCACCAATATTGTACTCCTGCCCTCCATCTTGGGTGCTGGTGATGGATCCTTTAAAGGCAACATTGGTTAGTTTTGTGTTTTGGGCAACTCCTACGAGTCCACCGATATGCTTGTTCCCAGATAGACTACCACTTACAGAAACATCCGTAATCGTTGCGTTCTGAGCGTTGCTAGCCAAGGCCCCTATAGAATCCTTGCCTGTAACTGCAGTCGATTTCAAGGTCAGTTGCTGGATGGTGGCATTTTTCAAGGTTGCAAAGAGTGGTTTTGCCAAGTTGTAGATGGTATAATCTTTGCCATCCACTCGGCTAGTTAGGCTACCTGAAAATTCTTCTGGTACATAGCTTGTCGCAGACTGTTCCAACTGGAGTTCATCTGCTGAAACATCCGCTCCTAATGTGAAGTTTCCAGTCGGGTTTGACTTCATGGCCTCTACGAGCGCTTTGAAGGACGTATAGACACCTTCTTGACTAAGAGGCGTTTTCGGCAGTTCAAAAGAGTAATCTGGACGATAATGATCCCCTTCTCCCTCGACGAGCTGATTAGCTGATACCGTTACGGAATAGGCATTGCCCTTATCTGTAATCTTAGTAACAGGTAAGAGCATATCCTTGAACTTGTCTGACTGAATGCGGACATAGTAGTTGTCCAAATCAGACGGCACTTCCGACAGGGATAGGTAACGTCGGTAGCGACTACCATCTTTACCGTACAGTTCGATACGATCAATATCTTTGATTTCAACCTTCTTATAATCTAGCTGAACTGGACGTTGATCCTCTATACTAGTTTGTTCCCCTTGACCCAGGTCATATTTCATGACAGTTTTGAGGGTATAAGGAGTATAGTAGTCCAAGTCATCAAGCGTCAATTTTTGAGTGAGATCCACAAGGTCGACTTCCTTAATTAACGTTTCACCCTTGTATAGCTGCACTTTGGCTGATTGATAGCTAGCTGTAGCATCCGTCAAGTGATAGCTAAGAGAAACTTGGCGTTTGTCTTCTTCCTTCTCGACACGGACTAGAGAGAGGGTTGGTTTTCTCTTGACACCATCCAGAGCTTGACGAGCGGCCTCGAGATCCGTCCGAACTTGATCGACCAAGGCTTGATTGGCGAAAGGATTGTCCAAAACGAGCTTGGCCTGATCTAGAGCACGGCGATAGCGGAGTTTGGTTTGTTCATCAGCATACTGGTAAGCAACTGTAGACTGAGTCACATCCTTCATGTCAAATTCAACTCCAAGAGTTTTCTTATCAACAGGTTGGCCGTCTAAATTATTCTTAGCAGTTTCAAGGGCTTTTTTCAAAGAATCAACCTGTTCTTGACTAGCATGAGATGCCTCAAAGAGAGCTTGGGCATTTGCGACTGCCTGTTTATAAGACTCTTGATCTGCAGTGGTATCATTGAAATACTGATGCGTTTTCTGAATGCTATCGGCCTCCTCCACTAATTGGTGTAAGGGTTCGAGGTCGAGAGTTCCTTTTTCTGGTTCCACAGGAGCGTGATCCACATTTGTAGAAATTGGTTTTGTACCGACTTTGATAATCTGAGGAACTGCTTCTTTTGTGATAGTGTTAGAGATTTCCTCTGTATTTTCGACTTTTCCATCTACTAAATACTGACGAGTCACAATCGTACGGACACCATCTTGACCAGCTTGGCTAACTTCCCTTTGCCCCAAAGGCAGGTCTGCACTTTCCACTTCCTTAGTTGGATAGGGTTCGGCCACTGTTGTGGTAACGTCCTTTTCTTCAACGTTTAAGCTTGGAACTTCATTTACAGGAGCGTCTGTTGGTTTCTCGCTAACAGGAGCTGTTCCGACCGTTACGATCTCTGAGACCGCTGGAGTCGTCACTTCGTTGGAGATTTCCTGGCTTCTCTCTACTTTGCCATCTACTATGTACTGACGGGTGACAATCGTACGGACGCCATCTTGACCAGCTTGGGTTATCTTGGTCTGGCCAACTGGTAAGCTATCACTCTCTACTCGTTCTCGAGTGTAGGGTTCTGCTACCGTCGTAGTAACATCCTTTTCCTCAACCTCTAGACTTGGAACTTCATTTACAGGAGCGTCTGTTGGTTTCTCGCTAACAGGGCCTGTTCCAACTGTTACGATTTCTGAGACCGCTGGAGTCGTCACTTCGTTAGAGAGTTCCTGGCTTCTCTCTACTTTTCCATCTACCATGTACTGACGGGTGACGATTGTACGCACGCCATCTTGACCAGCTTGAGTTATCTTGATTTGGCCAACTGGCAAGCTATCACTCTCTACTCGTTCTCGAGTGTAGGGTTCAGCCACTGTTGTGGTAACATCTTTTTCTTCAACGTTTAAGCTTGGAACTTCATTTATTGGAGCGTCTGTTGGTTTCTCGCTAACGGACTCCCCTGGGCTTGGTTTTGTAGGAGAAGGGATCTTGCTTCCGACTTTTCTAATCTCAGAAGTCGGCTCAGTCGTTACCTGATTGGAAACCTCCTCTGTATGGATCACCTGACCATTTAAAAAGTAGCTGCGGGTCACGATGGTACGACTACCATTTTTCCCTGCCTGAATCACCTCAGTTTGACCTTGCGGCAAATCATCCGCCTCTACTTCCACCACTTGGAAAGGAATAATCTCTGTACGACTGGTATCTTTACTATCAACCTTTAACTCTGGTTGTTCAAATACAGGAGCATCACTTGGTTTCTGAGAACGATACTCTTCCTGCGCTTGGCTTCCGTTCGAAGTTTGGACTGGAGTATCAATAGGAGCCGAATGATTCAACTCTTTCTTGCCATCAACTGGAGAGTTTACTTCTTTTTGAGATTTCAAATACCCTACATATTGGTAGCCTTCAATCGTAAGTGGGGATTGCAATGTTTCCCCGACCTGTACAGTCAATTCCTGATTATAGTCTGCCAGCATTTGATTTGTCAAAGCCAAGGAAGTTGGCGCAATCAGCTGACTTCCTAGACTGGTCAAAAGCATGAATGAAGCAAGTTTCTTGCGATCATCTCTGCCCAGTTTAATCGCTACGACCAGTAGCACAATGCCTGCCCCTGCTGCAATTGAGCTAATGAGTTGGCTGTGACCAGTTGCAGGCAGCTGTCTCGTCGGACGATAAATCAAATAGTAAGTATCATCTGTTTCCTCAGCAAACTGTGGCAATTCTTTGACTACCAATTGCTTTTCTTGGTCCGTGAGCTCACTTTCTGTCACATACTTATAGTGAATCTGTTTTGTGACGGATGGCGTCTGTTCACTGGCTGCTACACTTGCAAGAGAACCTCCTCCACTAAAAAGGTAGAAAACCCCTACCAAAGCAGAAACTAAACCAACCGAAACTTTTCTCAATGAAAAACGTTGGTGCTTTTCTCCTAAATAACTTCTTTTCATTTCTAATCTTTCCTTCATCATGATTTGAATCCCCTCTATTCTACCGAAATTTACTAGATTATTCAATTTATTTGCTATAAATAATAGCCACAAAAAACTGCTAATCTTTTCAGTTCATTTACGCTGTCAAAATCCTTATCTTATCAGGTCTTGAATGCACAAACAAGATCATGGAGAAACCACAGAAAAATTCCTAGGTAGCCTTAAACCTAGGAATTTTCAAATTTTAATCAAACAGAATCGTTTCCTTATTTCTTGAAAATAGACTGTCTGAAGTCGTCTGTCTCACGAAGATAAGCATTGTAAATCTTCTTCTTGAGCAGGTTAACCCAGCTAGCTTCGACACGGCTAGTAGCATTGGTAATGTTGCGTACATCCTCTGCCACGGCTGCGTCCATCAACTGCTGCATCTCTGCATAAGAACGAATGGTTACTTTCTTGGTACTGTTTGGATTTTTAAGCTCGTACTCAATGGTGATTGGCTTCAGCTTGGTCAGCTGATCAATTCGCTCCTTGTACATGGCCTTCTTGAAGGCTGCCCAAGAGGTGTATTCACCTTTAAATACATTTTCCAAGACTTTCTGGTCAGTCACGAGACCAACATCTCTTCCAGACCATCCGTCCCACGTTTTCTTCCCTTCATCAAAGGCTTCCTGAGAGTACTGACCAGAAACATAAGGGACAAATCCTTCATGGTAGCCTTTGGCTGCCAGTAATTCATAGGCTGTGCGACGGAACATAACGTCACCTGGCGCTCCATTTGGATTGCTCAAGGCTGAGTAAATTGGTGAGAAGAGGCTGAGACTGAGGTAGCCATTTCGACCATATTTCCCACTTTCCTTATTCTCCCGACGAGTGATCACATCATTTTCAATGAGAGAGTTAAAGGTCTTTAATTGCTTGATTTCTTCAGCAGTGAAGCTTCTCGTCTGGTTACCAGCATGAGTCTCCTTACCATACTTATCTGTAATATAGTAATTCTCCATCTTTCTGAACCACTGAAGTTTCGCATCATCACTCTGCTTCAGCATAGAGGTACCTTCTAGATAATCCAAGGTGTAGATCATGTCAAACATACCATGGACATAGTGTTGAAGGTCTGCTGCATTTTGAACACGTTCCTTGAAATTATAGGTATGCATACGTGTCTTAGAATCCTTGTCCACCTTGAAGAGAGTATTGAGCGTAATAGTTGGTTCATCTGGGCTTGGCGAAGACTGCAAGAGTCCGCGAGCATAGAGTTCCGCACCTAGTCCCTCACGACGACCATATCCTTCAAAGTAAATAGCACCGTCAGAGTTATGGGTCATCTCATGCGTGTAAACTGAGTTACCATAGTCTTCCAACAATTTAGCAGCATCAAAGTGGGTTACACTACCCGTAGCATAGGCATTATAGCCCTTGCTTGGATACCACTTGCCAGCAGGTCCGAAGAACTCCTGCATAGCTAGAGATTTTTTATCATTAGCTGGAGCCCAATATTTTTGACCATTCTTGTCAACCAATGAGAATCCGTCATAAACCAGAACAGAACGGAAGAGCTTGTCCTTGCTTTCTGGACTCAGAATCTTATACCAGAAATCATAGTGGTCGCGCTGGTATTCAGCTGTTTTTCTCACTCTGTCTTCAACATATTCAATTAGTTCTGCGTCTGTTCGCACCCTGTTATTGGCATCCAGGCGGTAGCGATCATAAGCTCCCATGGAGATGGTAGACATATTGGAGATAGCATAGACACCTTTCTCTGTCATGGTCAAGAGTGGCAGGAGCATGCCCTTGTGTTCCCAATTATCTGCAGTAATCTTATCATAAACACCGACAGAGTACTTGCTCTTGCCCTCAGCTGCGTCCTGAAGCTGTCTCGCTTCTGCTACATCGGACTTAGCCTCAACGATGTAGGCTTTTGTATTGGTCTTGAGCCATTCATTATTGGTCTTGTATGGCAGGAAGAGCTGACGGTAGCCTTCAAGGTAATTGAAGAGTCCTCGCTTGCCAGTTGCTTCAGAGAGCGAATTATCATATGCTGTATAGTTGTTCTTAGCCTTGAGATTCTCAAGTCCTGATTTCCCTAAAGCAATGATTGTATCAAGAACCGAAACGTCATTTTTACCGTAGAAATCCATCTTGTAAGCCGATAGGTCCTTAACATTAAAGTTGTCATAGTTGATATTATACCAACGGTTAAGGTAAGTCAGACCCAATAGGAAAGCTTCTTTATCAGCAAGAATCTTCTTAACAAGATAATCCTTAACTACTTCACCTTCAGTATTGATAGCCTTATCCATAGCTAGCACTTTGCGAAGCTCACCTGATAGCTTGCTTTTCACTTGCGTAAATGCAGTATCTAAGTATAGTTCATCCAAAGAAGTATCTGCTGCTACTCCGAGAGCTGTTCGCATAGCTGGCGAATCAAGAACGACCTTATTCAGCTCTGGCAACACTTGATTTAGAATGCTAGTATAATCTGATACAAAGGCTTCTGGAGTATAAAGAAGGTCTAATCCCTTCATCCTATACTCAGCAATGCCTCGATTTACGAAATCTCCCTGATAAGATATTTCTAGGTAGTCAATAGTATTGTCCATGTAGTGAAGCATCAAACGATTGATTGCTGTTTTATTGCTATGGATATCAGTGATAATCTGGTCACCCTTCATCGGAACAACATCCAGTAGGTACTCCTTATTCAACTTATGCTCTTTCGGAATCTTGTTCGCAAACGAAACAATGGTTTCTTTATTGTAGAAAGGAAGCAGTTTCTCCATATTTGCATAAGAATATCC
>NZ_AJRE01000048.1:0-16198 GCF_000296955.1 Streptococcus sp. GMD4S | reverse complement strand
GCAGCATCACTTGTATTGCAATAAGATCATAAAAGGAGAAAAACACTACTTTAAAGCCAGTGATTTTCCTCCTTTCTTTTTTTATGCTATACTAGTTAGGACAATAAATGAGGTGAGAGTAAATGACAAAAGCAGATACGATTTTTAAAGAAAATATTGAACGAATCCTCAAAAAAGGTGTCTTTTCTGAGCAGGCTCGTCCCAAGTACAAGGATGGGACTGTTGCCAACTCCAAGTACGTAACGGGTGCCTTTGCGGAGTATGATTTGTCTAAAGGGGAATTCCCCATCACGACCTTGCGTCCCATTGCGATCAAATCTGCCATCAAGGAAGTGCTCTGGATTTACCAAGACCAGTCTAATAGCCTAGAAGTGCTTAATAACAAGTACAATGTTCACTACTGGAATGACTGGGAAGTGGGAGAAACGGGGACCATCGGTGAGCGCTATGGGGCAGTTGTTAAGAAACACGATATCATCAACAAGATTCTCAAGCAGTTAGAAGCCAACCCTTGGAACCGCCGCAATATCATCTCGCTCTGGGATTACCAAGCTTTTGAGGAGACAGATGGTCTTCTTCCATGCGCCTTTCAGACCATGTTTGATGTCCGTCGGGTTGATGGGGAAATCTATCTGGATGCGACTTTGACCCAGCGTTCGAATGACATGCTGGTGGCTCACCACATTAACGCTATGCAGTACGTAGCTCTTCAAATGATGATTGCTAAACACTTTGGCTGGAAGGTTGGGAAGTTTTTCTATTTTATCAACAACCTTCATATCTACGATAATCAATTTGAACAAGCTCAGGAATTGCTTCGTCGTGAGCCGTCAAACTGCCAACCACGCTTGGTTTTAAATGTTCCTGATGGGACCAATTTCTTTGATATCAAAGCGGAGGACTTTGAGTTAGTTGACTATGATCCGGTTAAGCCACAACTGAAGTTTGATTTGGCTATTTAATACTCTTCGAAAATCTCTTCAAACCACGTCAGCGTCGCATTACCGTAGGTATGGTGACTGACTTCGTCAGTTCTATCCACAACCTCAAAGCAGTGCTTTGAGCAACCTGCGGCTAGCTTCCTAGTTTGCTCTTTGATTTTCATTGACTATAAAAGAAAATAAAAAGAAGTTGAGATTTCTCAACTTCTTTTGTTGCTTAATGTGATACGCGACGGCGAGCTGCTTTTTTACGGTTTTCTTCGATGAAAGCTGCTTTTTGCTCTTCTGGCTCAATCACTTTCTTTTTAATTGCGTATACTGCACCTGCAACGGCAGCGACAGTTCCTGCGACACCTGTTACAAGACCTTTAGCGAATCCTTTAGCCATGAGTCTTCCTCCTTTATCTTTCCAATCAGCCAGGCTCCTTAAGTGGTAGCATTTTTCTGACTTAACTTTTTGTGATATAATAATAGTAACGAAAAAATGGAAATTTTTCAAGGAAAAAAGATGAAAACAAAAATAATTGTGATTGTTGGACCGACTGCTGTTGGGAAAACAGCCCTTGCTATTGAAGTAGCTAAGCGCTTTGGTGGAGAGGTGGTCAGCGGTGACAGTCAGCAAGTATACAGAAGGCTAGATATTGGGACGGCCAAGGCTAGCCCAGAGGAGCAAGCAGCTGTTCCTCATCATTTGATTGATGTCAGAGAGGTGACCGAGTCTTACTCGGCTTTTGATTTTGTTTCAGAAGCTAAGAAGGCTATTGAGAATATTCATAACCGTGGTAAGCTTGCTATTATCGCGGGTGGTACAGGGCTTTATATCCAGAGCTTGCTGGAAGGATACCATCTAGGTGGAGAAACACCTCATGAGGAGATTTTAGCTTATCGGGCTAGCTTGGAGCCTTATTCAGATGAGGAATTAGCCCATCTCGTGGAGCAAGCAGGTCTTGAAATTCCCCAGTTTAACCGTCGTCGTGCTATGCGTGCCTTGGAGATTGCCCATTTTGGTCAGGATTTGGAAAATCAAGAGACTTTGTATGAACCTCTGATTATCTGCTTAGATGATGAGCGTAGTCAGCTTTATGAACGTATCAACAACCGAGTGGATCTAATGTTTGAGGCTGGGCTTTTGGATGAGGCCAAGTGGCTTTTTGACCATTACCCTGATGCGCAGGCAGCCAAAGGAATTGGCTACAAGGAACTATTTCCATATTTCCGTGGGGAGCAGACTTTAGAGGAAGCTAGTGAGAGTCTCAAACAGGCTACCCGTCGTTTTGCCAAGCGTCAGTTGACCTGGTTCCGTAATCGCATGCAGGTGACCTTTTATCAGATAGGAGAGTCTGGCGTGAAGGAGCGTATTCTAAGCCAGATTGAGGAGTTTTTAAATGATTGAAACGGAGAAAAAAGAAGAACGGGTCCTGCTAATTGGTGTTGAACTGCAGGGCATGGATAATTTTGACCTGTCCATGGAAGAGTTGGCCAGTCTGGCTAAGACTGCTGGAGCAGTCGTTGTAGATAGCTACAGGCAAAAACGTGAAAAGTATGACTCCAAGACTTTTGTCGGATCTGGTAAGTTGGAAGAAATTGTGCTCATGGTGGATGCTGAGGAAATTACTACTGTCATTGTCAACAACCGTCTGACACCACGGCAAAATGTCAATCTAGAGGAAGTTCTGGGTGTCAAGGTCATTGACCGTATGCAGTTGATTTTGGATATCTTTGCTATGCGGGCTCGAAGCCATGAAGGGAAACTCCAAGTCCACCTAGCCCAGCTCAAATATCTCTTGCCTCGCTTGGTTGGTCAAGGAATCATGCTCAGCCGTCAGGCAGGGGGAATTGGTTCCCGTGGTCCAGGTGAGAGTCAGTTGGAACTGAACCGTCGTAGTGTTCGCAATCAAATCACAGATATCGAACGCCAGCTCAAGGTGGTAGAGAAAAATCGGGCGACAGTCAGAGAAAAACGCTTGGAGTCAAGCACCTTTAAGATTGGCTTGATTGGCTACACCAATGCTGGGAAATCAACTATCATGAACAGCTTAACCAGTAAGACCCAGTACGAAGCAGACGAGCTGTTTGCGACCCTGGATGCGACGACAAAGAGTATCCATCTTGGGGGCAATCTTCAGGTTACCTTGACTGATACGGTTGGTTTTATCCAGGATTTGCCAACTGAATTGGTGTCCAGTTTCAAGTCAACTTTGGAAGAAAGCAAGCATGTGGATCTTTTGGTTCATGTCATCGATGCCAGCAATCCTTATCACGAGGAGCATGAAAAAACGGTTCTGTCTATCATGAAAGACTTGGATATGGAGGATATTCCTCGCTTGACTCTTTACAATAAAGCGGATTTGGTGGAGGATTTTACGCCTACTCAAACGCCGTATGCCCTCATTTCTGCCAAGTCTGAGGATAGTCGTGAGCAGTTGCAGGCTTTATTTTTAGAAAAAATCAAGGAGATTTTTGAAGCCTTTACTCTACGGGTGCCTTTTTCTAAGTCCTACAAGATTCATGATTTGGAAAGTGTAGCGATTCTTGAAGATCGTGACTACCAAGATGATGGAGAAGTGATTACAGGCTACATTTCCGAGAAAAACAAATGGAGGTTAGAGGAATTTTATGACTGATATTAAAACCTTGGCTCTAAAGTATGGGGGTTATACAAGTTTGGATAAGGTCTATCTGGATCAACTTCTAGCTGGCAAAACAGAGCAAGAGCAGTTGGCTCTCATCACACCTCCTCCGAGTGTAGTCAATGCCTACTTTGCTGAACTCTACCAGAAAAAGAGTCCTGAAGCTGCGACGGATTATTTTTTAGAAGTCAGTCATGAACTGAATCTCTACAATGCTGATCCAAGTTTCACCTTTGAAAATAAGCCTTTTATTCGTCTTAATTTATCTGGCAAATCTTTTGGATTTTGCTATGAGAGTGAGGGCTTGGGGCGAATTTTCTCTGAAAATGAAGAGGAAATCTCGGATGACTTACTTTTTGAGATTGCGCAAATTTTCCCCCATCAACTAGTCTTTGAGGAGTCTGGAAAGATTTACATGAAGCCTGTCGGAGATGAAGAAGTTGTTAGTGTGAAGAATCTCACAGCTTTGACTGATTTAGAAAGTTTAGCAGATGGTCGCAAGCGTCTCAAAGGCTACAGCCAAGAGGATTTACTGCAAGAAGCTGTTGCTTTTTCTGGCAGTCGCTATTTCCGATCGGAAAATCGCACAGCTATGTTATATATTGATTAATTAGAAAGTATCGAATGGATATTCAATTTTTAGGAACAGGGGCCGGTCAGCCCTCTAAAGCCCGCAACGTTTCAAGTCTCGCCCTGAAACTCTTGGATGAGATTAACGAAGTTTGGCTCTTTGACTGTGGAGAAGGAACGCAAAATCGCATTCTGGAAACCACGATTCGACCACGGAAGGTCAGCAAAATCTTTATCACCCACCTGCATGGAGACCACATCTTTGGATTGCCAGGATTTCTCTCTAGCCGTGCTTTTCAGGCCAATGAAGAGCAGACAGATTTGGACATCTATGGACCGCAAGGAATCAAGTCATTTGTCTTAACCAGCCTTCGTGTGTCAGGCTCTCGTCTGCCTTACCGCATTCATTTTCATGAGTTTGACCAAGATTCTCTAGGGAAAATCTTTGAGACCGATAAATTCACTGTGTATGCAGAGGAGCTGGACCACACTATTTTCTGCGTTGGTTATCGTGTCATGCAAAAGGATCTAGAAGGGACCTTGGATGCTGAAAAACTTAAGGCTGCTGGTGTTCCATTTGGTCCGCTTTTTGGAAAGATCAAAAACGGCCAGGACGTTGTTCTCGAAGATGGAACTGAAATCAAGGCAGCAGACTATATCTCAGCTCCCCGTCCAGGTAAGATTATCACCATTCTGGGTGACACCCGTAAAACCAATGCTAGTGTGCGTTTAGCTGTCAATGCCGATGTCCTTGTCCATGAGTCGACTTATGGCAAGGGAGATGAAAAAATTGCTCGCAATCACGGTCACTCAACCAATATGCAGGCAGCACAAGTAGCAGCAGAAGCCAGTGCTAAGCGCCTCTTGCTCAACCATATCAGTGCCCGCTTCCTATCAAAGGATATTAGTCAGCTTAAGAAAGATGCAGCTAGTATTTTTGAGAATGTCCATGTCGTCAAAGACTTGGAAGAGGTTGAGTTATAATGTTACAGTTCGTTGAGAGGGAATTAAGATGACTGTTGAAAATCGTTTATTGGATAAAGCGGATTGGTATTTTGAGAATGCCTTAACCAACTACTTGCACAGCTATTCATTACAAAAAGAAGAGTTAACTCAAAAAGATTATCGGGAGATTTATCGTTGGGCTGCGAATCATATCGGTTTTTTCGTTACTTGGCTCATCCTGCATGATGCAAAAGAATTGATGTTTCCTGATGAAGAAACGGTATTCCAAAGTTTAAAAAACGAGCAAACTTTGGGTGTTGATTATCTTTTAGACTGGTGCGATGGTAAACTGGGAACAATGGATATTACAAAGGATTTTCAGGCTTTTGTAAATGACTATTATGAACATCAGTATATGGATGATTATTCCGAATTTGTAGTCAATGACTTATATGACTTGCCTTTAGAATTTTTAGGTAGCTGGGAGGATTATCATCTGTTTGCTCCTGTCATTGATCAAGCCTATGCTCATTATTTAGCTGGAAAAAGATTTCATTAAATTGATCAAAACTTTGAAAGGAATAGAGATGCGTACCATCATCATCACTGGGGCAAGCGGTGGCTTAGCCCAAGAAATGGTCAAACTCTTGCCAAATGACCAACTCATCTTACTAGGTAGAAACAAGGAAAAACTAGCCCAACTATATGCAAAGCATCCTCATGTAGAATGGATTGAAATCGATATTACTGATGACTCAGCCCTAGAAGCTCTGGTAGCTGACCTCTATCTCCGTTATGGCAAGATTGATGTCTTGATTAACAATGCTGGCTATGGAATTTTTGAAGATTTCGACAAGATCTCTGATCAAGACATTCACCAGATGTTTGAGGTCAATACCTTTGCTCTGATGAATCTGTCTCGTCGTCTTGGAGCTCGCATGAAGGAAAGCCGAAAAGGCCACATCATCAATATCGTCAGCATGGCAGGTTTGATAGCGACTAGTAAGTCCAGTCTCTACTCAGCGACCAAGTTTGCGGCTATTGGATTTTCAAACGCTCTGCGTCTCGAACTGATGCCCTATGGTGTCTATGTAACGACGGTTAATCCAGGACCGATTCGTACTGCCTTTTTTGACCAGGCAGACCCAGATGGGAGCTACCTCAAGTCGGTTGACCGCTTTCTCTTAGAACCAGATGTAGTCGCTAGAAAGATTGTCAAAATCATAGGAAAAAACAAACGGGAACTCAATCTCCCAGTTTTGTTGAATCTAGCCCATAAGTTTTATACCCTCTTTCCCAAGCTAGCTGATAAGTTGGCAGGGGGGATCTTTAATTATAAGTAAAAGGAGTTCCTTACAAAAGGAACTTTTTTTATAATATTGAACTGAGTGTCAAAAATTTGTTTGTTTTTGTTCTAAATCTACATTCACTTTTTTCGAATCTTCTACAAATTTTAGAAAAAACAATCAAAAATATGATTTTTGTGTTTAGGGTATTGAAATTTCCTATATTATTTTATAAAATAAGGGTAAAAGGCTATGAAAAAGTAATACGCTTACAAATAAATGGAAGCGGTTACTAAAGGAGGATTTTATGGAAAAAGGCCATTGGAATCGTAAAAGAGTCTACAGCATTCGTAAGTTTGCCGTAGGCGCTTGCTCTGTCATGATTGGAACCTGTGCGGTTCTATTTGGAGGAAGTGTCATTGGAGAATCACCAGTTTTCGCGGATGAAACTCCAATTACTCACACTGTTGAACAAGCAAAAGAGGAAAGTCCGGCAGTGGAGGAAAAAGAAAATCAAGCTGTAGCAGAGCACAAGGATGCTGCAAGTGTCGACCAAAGTCAAGCTGCTCCAATTGAAGCAAGCAAACCAGAGGTGAAAGAAGAGGAACCTGTAGCTCCAAAAGAGGAGAAAGCATCTCTAAAACCTGAAGAAACAGCTCCAAAGGTAGAATCTCAAGCTTCAAGTCAAGAAAAGCCTGTCAAGGAAGAGTTGAAAGCTGCGACAAATGAAGAAGTGAATCAAATGATTGAAGATAGAAAAGTGAATTTTAATCAAAATTGGCACTTTAAACTCAATGCAAACTCCAAAGAAGCTGTGAAACCAGATGCAGATGTTTCGTCATGGCAAAAATTGGATCTCCCACACGACTGGAGTATCTTTAACGATTTTGACCATCAGTCACCTGCCCAAAACGAGGGTGGACAGCTCAATGGTGGTGAAGCTTGGTATCGCAAGACCTTTAAACTTGATGAAAAAGATCTCAAGAAAAATGTTCGTGTGACCTTTGATGGTGTCTACATGGACTCTCAAGTCTATGTCAATGGTCAGTTAGTGGGGCATTATCCAAATGGTTATAACCAGTTCTCATACGATATCACAAAATATCTTCACAAAGATGGTCGTGAGAATGTGATTGCTGTCCATGCGGTTAACAAACAGCCAAGTAGCCGTTGGTACTCAGGTAGTGGTATCTACCGTGATGTGACCTTGCAAGTGACAGATAAGGTTCATGTTGAGAAAAATGGAACAACTATCTTAACACCAAAACTTGAACAACAGCAACATGGCAAGGTTGAAACTCATGTAGCCAGCAAGATTGTCAATACAGACGATAAAGACCATGAACTGGTGGCAGAGTATCAAATCGTTGAACGTGGTGGTCAGGCTGTAACAGGCTTGGTTCGTACAGCGAGCCGTACCTTGAAAGCACATGAGTCAACAAGTCTTGATGCGATTCTAGAAGTTGAACAACCAAAACTCTGGACCGTTTTAAATGACAAACCTGCCTTGTATGAACTGGTTACGCGTGTTTACCGTGATGGTCAATTAGTCGATGCTAAGAAAGATTTGTTTGGTTACCGTTACTATCATTGGACTCCAAATGAAGGTTTCTCTTTGAATGGTGAACGAATTAAATTCCATGGTGTTTCCTTGCACCATGACCACGGAGCGCTTGGAGCAGAAGAAAATTATAAAGCAGAATACCGTCGTCTCAAACAAATGAAGGAGATGGGCGTTAACTCCATCCGTACAACTCATAACCCTGCAAGTCCACAGACCTTGCAAATCGCAGCAGAACTTGGTTTGCTGGTTCAGGAAGAGGCCTTTGATACGTGGTATGGTGGCAAGAAACCATATGACTACGGACGTTTCTTTGAAAAAGATGCCACTCACCCAGAAGCTAGAAAAGGTGAAAAATGGTCTGACTACGATCTTCGTACCATGGTCGAAAGAGATAAAAATAACCCAGCTGTCTTCATGTGGTCTATCGGAAACGAAATCGGTGAAGCCAATGGTAATGCTCACTCTCTTGCAACGGTTAAACGCTTAGTAAAAGTGATTAAAGATGTTGATACTACACGTTATGTTACCATGGGAGCAGATAAGTTCCGCTTTGGTGATGGTAGCGGTGATCATGAGAAAATTGCTAATGAACTGGATGCAGTTGGTTTCAACTATTCAGAAGACAACTACAAGAAACTTCGTGCGAAACATCCAAACTGGTTGATTTACGGTTCCGAAACATCTTCAGCTACCCGTACACGTGGAAGTTACTATCGCCCTGAACAGGAATTGAAACATAGTAACGGACCTGAGCGTCATTACGAACAGTCTGACTATGGTAATGACCGAGTTGGCTGGGGTAAAACGGCAACAGATTCATGGACGTTTGATCGTGACAACGCTGGCTATGCTGGACAGTTTATCTGGACAGGTACGGACTATATCGGTGAACCTACACCATGGCACAACCAAAACCAAACTCCCGTTAAGAGCTCTTACTTTGGTATCGTAGATACAGCGGGTATTCCAAAACATGACTTCTACCTCTACCAAAGCCAATGGGTTTCTGTCAAGAAGAAACCAATGGTTCACCTTCTTCCTCACTGGAACTGGGAGAATAGAGACTTGGCCTCTAAAGTAGAAGATGCACAAGGAAAGATTCCAGTTCGCGCTTACTCTAATGCTGCAAGTGTTGAATTGTTCTTGAACGGTCAATCTCTCGGTGTTAAAAAGTTCAACAAAAAACAAACTAGTGATGGTCGTACCTACCAAGAAGGTGCCAATGCTAAGGAACTCTATCTTGAGTGGAAGGTTGCTTACCAACCAGGTACCTTAGAAGCAGTAGCTCGTGATGAAGCTGGTAAAGAAATTGCACGTGACAAGATTACCACTGCAGGTCAACCTGCAGGTGTTCGTCTCATCAAGGAAGAACACGCAATCGCTGCAGATGGAAAAGACTTGACTTACATCTACTATGAAATCGTAGACAGCCAAGGAAATGTGGTACCAACTGCCAATAATTTGGTTCGTTTCCA
This sequence comes from Streptococcus sp. GMD4S, assembly GCF_000296955.1. Lineage (NCBI taxonomy): Bacteria > Bacillati > Bacillota > Bacilli > Lactobacillales > Streptococcaceae > Streptococcus > Streptococcus sp. GMD4S. The sequence goes on along the minus strand of NZ_AJRE01000048.1, from coordinate 6,787 downwards.
ATTGCATGGACAAGGTCAACTGGTTGGTGTTGATAATGGGGAACAAGCCAGCCGTGAACGCTACAAGGCACAACCTGATGGTTCTTGGATCCGCAGAGCCTTTAACGGTAAAGGGGTTGCCATTGTTAAATCAACTGAGCAAGCAGGTAAATTCACCCTTACTGCCCACTCTGATCTCTTGAAATCGGACCAAGTCACTGTCTTTACAGGTAAGAAAGAAGGACAAGAAAAAACTGTTTTAGGTACAGAAGTACCAAAAGTACGTACTGTTATTGAGAAAGAGCCAAAAATGCCGAAGACAGTCGGTTTTATCTACAGTGATGGCAGTCGTGAAAAACGTCCAGTCACTTGGTCTTCAGTTGATGTGAGCCAAGCAGGAGTTGTGACTGTTAAAGGTATGGCAGACGGACGCGAAGTTGAGGCCCGTGTCGAAATTCTAGCAATCGCAAATGAGCTTCCAACTGTTAAGCGTGTTGCTCCAGGAACAGACTTGAGCGCTGTTGATAAATACGTTTCTATTGCTGTTACGGATGGAAGCGTACAAGAATACGAAGTTGATAAGTGGGAGATTTCGGAAGCAGATAAAGCTAAACTGTCAGTTGCAGGATCACGTATTCAAATGACTGGTCAACTGGGTGGTGAGACTATTCACGCTACCCTTGTGGTAGAAGAAGGCAATGCTGCAGCACCTGTAGTACCAACTGTAACCGTTGGTGGTGAAGCCGTTACAGACCTTACTAGTCAACATCCAATGCAATATCGAACTCTTGCTTACGGTGCATCCTTGCCAGAAGTTGTAGCAAGTGCTGAAAATGCGGATGTTACTGTAGTCCAAGCAAGTGCAGCAAACGGCATGCGTGCAAGCATCTATGTTCAACCAAAAGATGGTGGACCTCTTCAAACCTATGCAATTCAATTCCTTGAAGAAGCACCGAAAATTGACCACTTGAGCCTACAAGTAGAGCAAGCTGACGGTCTTAAAGAAGACCAAACGGTGAAATTGTCTGTCCTTGCACACTATCAAGACGGAACACAAGCAGTTTTACCAGCAGATAAAGTGGCCTTCTCTACAAGTGGTGAAGGGGAAGTCGCGGTTCGTAAAGGAATGCTTGAGTTGCATAAGCCAGGAACAGTCTCTCTCAAAGCAGAATATGAGGGGGCTACAGGTCAAATCGATCTCACGATCCAGGCCAATACTGAGAAAAAAGTAGCCCAATCTATCCGCCCAGTAAATGTAGTCACAGATTTACATCAAGAACCAAGCCTTCCAGCTACAGTGACAGTAGAGTATGACAAAGGTTTCCCTAAAGCCCACAAAGTCACTTGGCAAGCCATTCCAAAAGAAAAACTCGACCACTATCAAACCTTTGAAATTCTAGGTAAAGTTGAAGGTCTGGATCTTGAAGCGCGTGCTAAAGTATCTGTAGAAGGCATCGTTTCAGTTGAAGAAGTCAGTGTGACAACTCCAATTGCAGAAGCACCACAATTACCAGAAAGCGTTCGTACCTACGATTCAAATGGCCACGTTTCATCAGCTAAGGTTACTTGGGATGCGATTCGTCCAGACCAATACGCCAAGGAAGGTGTCTTTACAGTTAATGGTCGCCTAGAAGGTACGCAATTAACAACTAAACTTCATGTTCGCGTATCTGCTCAAACTGAGAAGGGAGCAAACATTTCTGACCAATGGACCGGATCAGAATTGCCACTGGCCTTTGCTTCAGACTCAAATCCAACTGATCCTGTTTCAAACGTCAACGATAAATTGATTTCCTTTAATGACCGCCCAGCTAATCGTTGGACAAACTGGAACCGTACTAATCCAGAAGCTTCAGTTGGTGTCCTATTCGGAGATTCAGGTATTTTGAGCAAACGTTCAGTTGATAATCTAAGTGTCGGATTCCACGAAGACCACGGAGTTGGTGTACCGAAGTCTTATGTGATTGAATATTATGTCGGTAAGACCGTTCCAACAGCCCCTAAAAACCCTAGCTTTGTAGGTGAGGAAAACCATGCCTTTAACGATCCTGCAAACTGGAAAGAGGTAAGCAATCTCAAAGCACCAGCTCAATTAAAAGCTGGAGAAATGAATCATTTCAGCTTTGATAAAGTTGAGACCTATGCGGTTCGCATTCGTATGGTTCGACTTGATAGCAAGAAAGGAACGTCTATCACAGAAGTACAAATCTTTGCAAAACAAGTCGCAGCAGCCAAACAAGGACAAACAAGAATCCAAGTTGACGGTAAAGACTTAGCAAACTTTAACCCTGATTTGACTGACTACTACCTTGAGTCAGTAGATGGAAAAGTTCCTGCAGTAACAGCAAGTGTCAGCAACAATGGTCTCGCTACCGTCGTTCCAAGCGTTCGTGAAGGTGAGCCAGTTCGTGTTATCGCGAAGGCTGAAAATGGGGACATCCTAGGAGAATACCGTCTACACTTTACAAGCAATAAAGACTTGCTCTCTCGTAAACCAGTTGCCGCGGTCAAACAAGATCGCTTGCTACAAGTAGGGCAACCGCTTGAATTGCCAACTAAGGTTCCTGTTTACTTCACAGGTAAAGACGGTTACGAAACAAAAGACTTGGCAGTGGAATGGGAAGAAGTTCCAGCAGAAAATCTGACTAAAGCAGGCCAATTTACTGTTCGAGGTCGTGTCCTTGGTAGTGATCTTGTTACTGAGTTCACTGTACGAGTGACAGACAAACTTGGTGAAGCTCTTTCAAATAACCCAGAGTATGATGAAAATAGTAACCGCGCCTTTGCTTCAGCCACTAACGACATTGATAGAAACTCCCATGACCGTGTGGACTATCTTAATGACGGAAATCATTCAGAAAATCGTCGTTGGACAAACTGGTCTCCAACACCATCTTCTAATCCAGAAGTATCAGCAGGTGTGATCTTCCGTGAAAATGGTAAGATTGTAGAACGGACTGTAGCGCAAGCCAAACTTCACTTCTTTGCAGATAGTGGTACAGATGCCCCATCTAAACTCGTTTTGGAACGTTATATTGGCCCAGAGTTTGAAGTGCCTACCTACTATTCTAACTACCAAGCCTACGATGCAGCTCATCCATTTAACAATCCAGAAAATTGGGAAGCTGTGCCTTATCGTGCGGATAAAGACATCGCAGCTGGTGATGAAATCAACGTAACATTTAAAGCTGTCAAAGCCAAAGCCATGAGATGGCGTATGGAGCGCAAAGCGGATAAGAAGGGTGTTGCGATAATTGAGATGACCTTCCTTGCACCGAGTGAATTGCCTCAAGAAAGTACCCAATCAAAAATTCTTGTAGATGGAAAAGAACTTCCTGACTTCGCTGAAGATCGTCAAGACTACCAAATCACCTATAAAGGTCAACGTCCAAAAGTCTCAGTCGAAGAAAGTAATCAAGTAGCTTCAACAGTTGTAGATAGTGGAGAAGACAGCCTTCCAGTACTTGTTCGTCTTGTTTCAGAAAGTGGAAAACAAGTCAAGGAATACCGTATCCAGTTGACTAAGGAAAAACCAGTTTCTGAGAAGACTGTTGCTGCTGTACAAGAAGATCTTCCAAAACTCGAATTTGTTGAAAAAGATTTGGCCTACAAGACAGTTGAGAAAAAGGATTCAACACTGTATCTAGGTGAAACACGTGTAGAACAAGAAGGAAAAGTTGGTAAGGAACGGATCTTCACAGCGGTTAATCCTAGTGGAAGTAAGGAAGAAAAACTCCGTGAAGTGGTAGAGGCACCGACAGACCGCATCGTCTTGGTTGGAACCAAACCAGGAACTTCTCTTCCAGAAGACGAAGTGAAGAATCTTGTCCTTAACAGACCAGAACTTGTAATCGAAGAAGAAACAATTGATTTCAAGGTTCAGGAACAAAAGAATGATCAGCTTCCAGCAGGTCAAACTCGCATCCTTCAAGAAGGAAGACAAGGTATCCGTGTTCACTTAATCGAAGTTGAAAATGGCAAGCGAACTGAAAAAGAAAGCTATGATAAAGTTATGGCTCAGAATCGCATCGTCGAAGTTGGTACAGCTGGTGAAACGACCAAACCAGTACCTCAAGAAGCAACAAAACCACAAGTATCAGAAAAAGCAGATACAAAAGAAATTGCTTCAAGTAAAGCTAATCAAGCTCAAAAAGAGCAGTTGCCAAATACAGGAAGTGCAGCAAGCCAAGCAGCAGTAGCAGCAGGTTTAGCTCTTCTCGGTTTGGGGGCAGGATTAGTCGCCACTAAAGGCAAAAAAGAAGATTAGAGGCACTAGCTAGAATATGAATCTAGCGGTGACTAAGAAAGACCAGGTTTTCCTGGTCTTTTTTATGACAGAAAAATCATTTAGTAATGTTGGCATAAACAATGCCATTCTAAAAGACGTATTTAAATAAGTGAAAATGCATTTTTAAAATAAAATGTGCAAAAAAATACTGTTTATCGTATTTGTTTTTAACTGGTATATACTGGCTTGTCAACGAGTAAATTTAAAGGAAAAGGATCATTTCTTAATAGAGAGAAAAAAATAAATTATTCTGTAAAAATTTGTTTGATAGTCCTAGCCTTTTTTTCGATAGTATGATAAAATGTGGTTGTAATGTAGTTAATACGGTTCATTTTTAAAAAGGTGAACGGTGATTAGTTGGGGACAATCAATTAGCTTACAATTACATTGTACATTTACAATTGAATATTATGAGAAAGGAAGATCACATGAACAAAAAAATAAGATCTTGGATTCAGATCGTTATTCTTTGTTTGGGAGTTATTCTCCAATCATTTGCTCCTCTGACGCAAGTACGTGCGGCAGAGTATAATGATGTTATCACTAGTGTAGGTGTTGAGAACAAATCTGGTGAAGCATTAACGCAAGGATTGGATATTTGGCAAGAATTCCGTCTTACTGCAGATTTTGTTTTGCCAGATAATACGGTGCATGAAGGTGATACAACAACACTTCAATTGCCATCAGAGATTGCATTTTCAAACTCTTCAGACATTGAATTACGAGATGCTTCTAACAATCTTGTAGCTACTGGTCGTTTAGATGCAGCTAGCAAAACAATTACTCTCACTTATACAAAATTTGTTGAGAATAATTCTGGCGTTAGGGGGAAATTCTTTGTCTATGTCCGAGTTGACCATGACGTTGTTTCAGAAGAAAAAGACGTTGATGTCAACATTACTGTAGGACATAGAGTTCTATTTGCAGGGAAAATCCGTTATAACGGCCCTCCAGGGAAATACGACTCTAAAATTGAAAAGAGTTCCTTCCAATTCAAGGATGACGAGAAAAATGTAATCCGTTATAACATTACTGTAAACCGCAATATGGCGAACTACAGTGATGTCACTATCAAAGATGCTTTCTCTTCTCCAAATATGACATTCCTACCAGATACTTTTCGAATTTACAAAGTAGATTGGAGTTGGAATAACGGAGACTGGAAATGGACTAATGCTCGGGATATGACCGAAACCTTTAAAAACCAACTAGTGGTAAATGCGAATGGTGATGGTTTCACCCTTCCTTTAGGAGATACTAATGGTTTTGGTTATATGATCGAGTATCGAGCTAAAGCGAATTATGATCTAGTCGATGGTGAGGAAATCACGAACGTAGCCAACATGAGCTACAATGGTAGTGAGAATGAACAATCAACAAGCACACGTACCTACCAGATTGCAGGTGGTGTTGCGGAAGGATATGTTTTCACCATTAAAATTCATAAGGTAGACGAAGCAGGCCAACCATTGCAAGGCGCAGTTTTTGAAGTAATTCGTGATCGTAACCAAGCTGTTGTTGGACGATTGACAACAGGTCCTGATGGTAACGCTAGTGTAGGCAAATTGTTGCGAGACAACTATACAATTCGTGAAGTAACGGCTCCTCTTGGCTATGACAAATTAACTGAAGATATTAAAATTTCTCCAGATGAGTTTGGTTCAGACAAATCAGTAGAACGTCGAATTGAAAATAAGAAGACACCTCCGAAGACTCCAATTGAAAAAGAGATTACTTTCAAAAAGGTGGATCCAAATGGAAAAGAAATTCCAGGAGCGGAACTGAAAATCTATAGTGGAGATACAGTCAATCTTGAAGAGGCACCTGTTGCAGACTGGACTACTGTAGCTGACACTTCTAAAGTGATTAAGCTGGCACCAGGGACCTACACTCTAAGAGAGTTCAATGCTCCAGAGGGATATCAAATTGTAGGAGATATTACTTATACTGTTAATGCTGACGGTTCTATCACTATTAAGAATAAGGGAGCTGATGACACTGTTCTTGCAGCTGGTCCAGTTCTGACTATTACCGATAAAGAGGATACTAGTCCAAAACCAATTACCTTCAGTAAGGTAAACCTTGGAGGAAATGAAATCCCAGGTGCACAGATTAAGATCTACAAGGGCGACAAGGCAGAAGGTACAGCCGTAGAAAGCTGGACTTCAACTGACCAACCTAAGCAACTGAATCTTGAACCAGGCATCTACACCTTCCATGAGGAAGCCGCTCCAACTGGTTACCTCAAAGTAACGGATATCACTTTCCAAGTTAAACCTAACGGTACTGTTGAAGTGACAAAAGTAGGTGAAAAAGATTCTAAAGGCGAAGACAATCGTGTTGTAGCCCAAGATTCAACTCTGACAGTTACTGATAAAGATGACGATGTAGCTCGTAAAATCACGTTCAGTAAAATTAGCCTTGGTGGGGTTGAAATCGCAGGTGCCCAAATCAAGATCTACAAGGGCGATAAGGCAGAAGGTACAGCTGTAGAAAGCTGGACATCCGAAGCTGGTAAAT
>NZ_AJRE01000047.1:0-18498 GCF_000296955.1 Streptococcus sp. GMD4S | reverse complement strand
TTTGAAACCCGTGCTACCCTCCTGCAACTACTACGCGAAGCCGAAACCTTTATCCAGGTTAAGGTCGATTTTTACCAAAAATATGGAAACTAAAACGCAAAGAACCTCAGAGAATTCCTCTGAGGTTCTTTTGTTTTGCATTTGGAAGGGAAGTTCTTCCTCTCGTACTATTCTCAATAAAGAAATAGCAACTCCTAGTCGTCCATCACACCACCTGTAAGTTGGTACATGAGGTAAATGTGCTCCAAGACTTTTACCTTATCCATGTGGTCTACATCTTTAAAGCCTCCTAATGCCAAAAGTGGAACGAAACCGAAACACTCATCGTAGGCTAATTGAGCATGTTTGGCAACAGCTTGCCTATATAAATTAAGTTCAAAGTTATCAGTCACATATGAATTATCTAAAAATCGAATGAATAAATCCAGACCCTTACAAATAATATCCATATCCTGAATATTATATTGGACAATTCCCACGTAGGCATTCTTTTCCCAAGTAATAATATCTCCAAATGCCGTCACAAACATTGGAAAAGCAATGTCTCCTCTGAAATAGCTATTTTGGAGAAGCTCTAGATAATCATCTGGATTGATGACTTTTAGATAACCATCTAAAAAGGTTCCCAGACCATCTTCCTGCCAAATTTGTAGCAACTCCGCTGGAACTTGACCCTTATACTTTTCAATCACTTCTTGGGGCATGTCTGACACTTTAATAAAGTTTTCTAGCATGTTTTCCTCCTTTTTCAGTTTATAGACAAAACTATTAGATGCTATTCCCCTCATTCATAGAAAATCTAAAATAGGTTGCTTTCCCTCCCAAATAAGTCGGGTAGCTTTACGAAGCAGAAAAAACTTCCTCATCTTGCTCATTCAGAATCGCTTGAATATCTCCACCATTAACTACTACTAGGTAGTCCACTGGTAGAATCAAAGATTTTATTAGTTTTGGATTCTTTTTCAATATTTCAAAAGCATACATAGCAACAAAATCATCTGTATCTTGATTTTGATAGCCAATAAACCAGCCCGAATCACCTTTTCGATCAGTGTCTTGTCTCTGCAAATAGTAATGTTCGCACTCAAAGACACCTTTGGCCAACACTATTTTCTCATCAAATCTGATTTCAGAAGCTTCAATATTAAGCTCTTTAGCTAGTGTGCTTTGTTCAGACTGAATCCAAAGAGCCAAGGTCAAATCATCAGTAAACTCTTTAAAAGGGGTTGTTTCATAGTTGACTGACACTATCCTAAATTGGTCCATGTTCAATTGAACAAGTTTATATATGTTGAAACCGATTTGTATTAGCAGGCCATCTTGTATTCGTTCCTTCGAGGGCAGTACATTCACAACTTTGAGCCATTCCTCAAAAAGACCTTCAGAGAATGTCCCGTAAAAGATCAAACCATTCTTCTCTACTTTTGTATCAAGCACTTCCGTCATTTTTCAACCTCCTGAAAATTTCATTTTGTAGCTTCGTTCTAGCTTCACGCTCCAAAGCTATCATTTTTTCTCTTATCTCAGCCGGAATATCTCCTAATTTGGAATGCCCCTGCCAATCACTCCAAGTTTTAGACCCTTTGGAACTATTGGTAGGTTTACCTAATCCCATAAAATTATCCTCAAGATTCAAAACCTCTACCTTATCAACATCAGATAGAGGAGCAAATCCATCCATTTCGGTAATTTCTTTCATAGAGACAATATGGTCTGCTTCGAGGGTTTCAACTGGATAACCATAAATTGGATCAAATTTTTCTCCATCAATATTATTGACATGATCGCGTATCTCTTGACTTGGTGTTTTCTTGCGAAGAGAATTATATTCTTCTTTTGAAATTCCTTTAGAAGTACTCGCTACATCATCACTATGCTTAGCCAACTGCTCGCTGGCTTCTTGGCGGAATTCTTTACTTGCTTTCTTGCCGACTTGTTCTGCCGCTTCTTTCATGCCTCGAGCGACATCATCAGATGCATTGTGGACACGGGCACCACTTTTTGTAAAGTTGTCACTAAAGTTTGCTGGCTCTACAAACCTAGTATACCATAAAACCTATAGACCAACGTTTGATAAACCAGAAAAGACCACCATTAAGGTGGTCTTTTCTCCAATTTCGTGCCTTATTTCCAATTACGAAGGTCGCATGTCAACTGGGAGCGAGGTTGGACTCACAACTGATATTGATGAGGTTAAAAATAGGAAAAACTCCCCTCCGACCCCCTAGACGAAGATAAAAAATTTATTACACTACAGAAGGTCTCATAAAATCATAAACATCTATCTGATGTTCTTCAAACAATTCCTCTAACTTCTGTGCTCCCACTTCGGCTCCATGCTTTTCTATAAATTGAAGCTCAGCTTCTGTAATCGGGATAGCTTGTAACCACGTAACATACTCTTCATCAAAATCAAAAGATTCTAAATCCCACAAGAAAGGCTGAGTGAAGAATATATGATTTACTTTCGCATTGGGATAGTAATTTCTAATAATATTTGGATAGACTGCACCTGGAGAGATGCTGTACTCTCCCCTCACAATATTAAAACCACAGTCTGCTATAATATTTGGAAAATATTCCAGCTCCGCATCAGCTGCTCCAATGATTTCAACTCTTAAAGGCTTACCATTTATTCGACGATAAATGGTATATTCTGATAAACCGATTGTTGCTGCAGTTGTTAAATAATCATCCGGACAATTCTCTCCAATGAATAAATCTAATTTGTTATCGTGATTTCTAAATGTATAGGCTTGAGGAACTCCCCCTACAGCCCTTGCAATTTCCTGTGCAATTTTAATTTTATCGTATTTCATTTGATTCTCCTCTTAAAGTTTGCTGGCTCTACAATCCCAGTATACCATAAACCTTATGGACCAGCGTTTGATAAACCACAAAAGACCACCTAAATGGTGGTCTTTTATCAAACAAACTATTTCCCATTATGTTCTCTTTGGAAGGCTTCCATAGCCTTGAACTGTTCTAGTTCTTTTTCATTAGCTGGTTGCTTGCCGAGATATTTATATTCAAACAAGTCCATTCGAGCACTTGGACCATAACCACTTTCCAACCATGGGGCATAATCGAAGTCTACTGATAATTTATTATTTTCATCTAAGTGAATAATACAAATATACCAATCTGCCAAGTCGTTCTCAACAAATACTTTTTTTAATTCTTGCGACTTCTCAAACAATCGATCTGTTTGACTATAAATTTCGAATTTATCTACACCAAAATCTCTAGGAATGTATAAATAATAGTGATATTCATTCTTATATTTAAAATAAAAATAAACTTCTCCACTACATGTTTTGTCCATTTCAATTACAATATACAAATCATCCCACTCTACTGGAATCATATCGTTGGCTTGATGCACGATTTCGATAATTTTTTCATTCATTAGTTCTTCCATTTTATCCTCCGATTTGCTTGGATCTTTTTTTCGTGTTTAGTATTCCTCATCTGCGAATGGAACTGCATCCTTACTGATAGGTCACTATCATAAAAATAAGGAGCAATACAAACAGTGCTATACTGAGCAAGAGGGTTACAATTTTTACCAATCGGTTGTTCTGCCAGTATCCTGGTTTTCCGATATTGCTGGTCGCATCCATGGAAAAGAGTTGGCTTTGGCGAGGTTGGATGAGAACCAGGACAATCAAGGCGACGGCTAGGATTATTCCTATAATCATCAAAACTTCCATCAATTTCACCTCAAGATTCCTAATAATGTAAAGATCAGGGTAAGAAGGATGAGCATGCCGAGTAAAATGGAGAAGGTTTTACTGATCTTTTCTCCTCGGCTAGGCTTTTCTTTCTTAAGCGCTCCTTGCTTTAACTCTTCCATGCGTCCTTCGACATCCTTGTAAAATAAATCTTTTTTAGTCATGTCCTTCCCCTATTATCCTTCCCATCCTCTCTTGGTAAGTAGCCAAGTCCACATAGTTAGTATGGCGACCTTGATGTCCAAGGGCTTGGCCCATCTTGTCAAGACTGCTGAGAGCTTCTTGAATCTTCGCAATCATGTCTCCAACAGTCTGCAAATTAAAGAGGTGTTCTGGAGCTGTGTAAGGTCTGTTATGAGCTGTCTGGTCAAAGGCTAGGATGAGTATATTGTGCTCGAAGGCTTGACGGACAGCATCCAAAAGCTCGTTTCCGTAATTGATGTCTAGATAGAGATCCGACAGCTGGTAGAGTTCTCGAATCTTTTGCGGACTAGCGTTTTGATAGAGAACGACATTGGGATAGGAAAGCAAGGTTAGCAACTTGGACGACATTTCAGTCACTGCCGCGATTCGGAAGGTCACCATTGGCAAGGACTCAATCAGGGTTTCGATATGTTCGATCTGATCTGAGTTGGTAACGATCAAGGCATCTGGTCGAACGAAGTTTTCTCTTTTGAACTGATAATGATAACCTAGATGGACAAACTTGTCATGATAGGCTGGATTGGTCAAGGCCAAGGCCTGTTCATAGGTAGCCTTATCTGGTATGAGGATCTGCTTGGCTCTCAGCCCCTCTTGCTCCAAGAGCAGCTGCATATTCCCAGGAAGGCAATCATCTAGCGGTTCTTGCCAAACCAAGATATCCTGTCCGCTCTTGTCTGGATAATGATATGAGACCAAGAAAGAGGTAGCTAGAGTATTAAAGAGAAGGTGGCGAGTGTCGATTCCCAAGTCTTGCAAAAAGAAGATCGTGAACTCCACTCGATTTTTAAAATGGCGCAGGGCTTGTCCGGGCAAGGTTAGGAGGATATCGCCTGTCACATGATTTTCTAGGACAATTTCCTGTCCCTTTGCATCCTGGTACTTGGTCAGGATAGCCTGCCCATCTGCACTATAGGTGGTCTTGGCAAAGCAGGTTCCGTATCGGTTATAGTGGTCTTCTTGGTAGATACGGCCAGATAGGTCCTTCCAGTCGACTTGCTTGACCAAACGGGCCTGAGGAGCCTCCACATAGTGAATCACGCCCCTCTCCCGAGAATCCTCTAGGATATGCGCCGACTGGTTATTGCCCGCAATCTCCCAAAATTCAGGTACGGCTACTTGATTGAAATAAAGAGCTTTTCCCGACTCGTAACCTAGATAGTAGGTAAAGGGAGAGAGAATCCCATCTGGGAGAAATCCATCTGGTTCGATCACAACTGTGGCATGGGATAGACCAGCAGCTTCTAAACTTTCGTGCAAATCGCGGCTTTCCTGGCCATAACGATCAAATAGTTGAATCATGCAGGACCTCCTCTATCGTTTTCTTCCACTTGTCCCTTACCTTATCTGTTAAAAATTCTCTAGCTAGGTCATAAGATGCTGTTCGCATATCTGGCAAATGATTTTCCTGATAGAGCTGGCAGATCTTTTCCGCAAAGGATCTTTTAATCGCCGTTTCAACATGGTCATCCGAACTTGGGATCAAGTAGCCATTTTGACCATCCTTGATAAAGGTCTGGTTTCCATAAGGCACATCAAAGCCAATCAGGGGCAAGCCTGAACCAACTGCCTCCATCAAGGTCAGACCAAAGCCTTCGCTGGTTGAGGCTGTCAGATAGACCTCATACTGGGGATAGATCTGAGCTAGATCTGCATGCCCTTTGAGCTGGATATAGTTCTCCGCTTGGTGAGCCGTGATGATTTCCCTTAAAAGAGATTCCTCACCCCCACTGCCATAAATGTCAAAGGTGAGCTCTGGGAGGACTTGATGCGCCTGGATAACCGCCTTGACGAGCCAGTCAATGTGTTTTTCCTTGGCCAGACGCGAAGCCGTAATGAGAGAAAAGGGCTTGCGTTCCCTAGCAGGCTCGGTCAGCTGATCTATGCTCCCAACTGGAATCGTGACGATTCGTGGGCGATGCTGGCTGTACTGGGCAAATTGACCTTCGAGAACTTCCTTCTGCCGATCCGTAGACACGATAAAGCAATCGACCTTGTCCGCATTTGTAAACTGATACTCATAGTAGTTGTTCCAGAGGAGATAGTCTTGGTTACTAGCATTTTCACTATAGTGCTCTGCGTGAACGACAACTGCTAGATGGGCCTTTTGTGCTTCTTCAAAAACAGCCTGACCAATCCCTGTTTCCCTGTCCAAGATGACCAAATCAGACTTGCTCAAGTTCAAACGTTGCATAAAATAGCGCATAAGGGCTGGCTTTCCATACAGAATCCGGTCCTTAAATCGATAGACCTCTTCCTGTCCCTCAGTCAACAAGATATCGTAAGCAGTGCTGCCATCTTCATTGAAAAAGCTTCGTTGATAGAGCCTAGCCACTTGGTCTTTGGGCGCGAAATATTCTGTACAGTAGCGCGTGTAGGAAAAATAATCCTTGCGAACCAAGTTCCCCCCAAACACATACTCTGCATGCTGCACCAGATTCTTAGCCGAGTCTACCAAGTAGCAGGTCACAAACTTATCCTCGTCTGAAAAGTAGACACGCAAGACCTTGCCGTCCTGCTCCCTATGACTCTCAAGGCCACCAAAAGAGGCCAAGACCTCATCAACTGTAACACTGGTCGGTGCTAGCCTGATATCTGTAAAATGATTGTAAAGCCAGATTACCTGATCATCCGCAAAGCCGATATTGGCCGTTAAATGCTGGATATTGTCTGCTAGAATTAAGTCTGTAAAGATAAACTTAGATGCTAGGTCTAAACTTCTAAAAATCCCTGCTCGGTAGGCCTGGGCATACTCGACACCACTACTCGCCCAACCGATTCCTAGATTTATATTGTAAATTGTCATATGATCCTCTTTTTATGGAAAATGGGTGAGAATCTCACCTTTGGGCGTTACTTCCACAATCCCCATGAGAAGATTGCGTACCATATCTGTACGAATTTGTTGCTTCATGGTTTCAAAGCCTGCATAGGCCTCCTGATAGTACTCCACGATAGGGTTCTTTTGAGAAGCAGACTGGCTCCCGATTGCTAGACTGAGCTGTTGGAGATAGTCGACTTGCTCAACCCAGTTGTCATCAATAGCCTTGAGCATGGATATTCTCAGAAAAGAGTCATAGAGCTGGTGAGGTTGGAGGACTTCCTTTTTAGCTGCAATTTCCTTGGCTATTATTTTCTCTAGTAACTCCCGAATCTGATCTGCATCAGCTAAATCCAAATCAGCTGGTAATTCTCTCATCCCAAAGCTAATATTGGTCACGATGAAGTGAAAGAGCTCTTGGGGGCTACTATAGGCTTTTTCTGAGATTTGTTTGGTATAGTCTGCCAATATATCCTCAAGGATATGCTCTAAATCACGGCTCCCATCCAGCAAACGATCTCTTTCTTTGTAGACCATTTGGCGCTGGATATTGACACTTTCCGCATACTCTAAGGTTTGTCTGCGCGCTGAGCGACTGGCACTATCACTAGCCTCTTGGGCTTTTCTGACGAGGTTGCGGTACTTGCGATCCTTAAGTAGGATGGGTTTGCTAATATCTTCCACTTGGTAGTCTTGATACAGGTCGTGAACCCAAGACGGCCCGAACTTTTTGATCACATCATCTTCAAGCGACACGAAAAATTGAGACATTCCTGGATCACCCTGGCGGCCAGAACGACCTCTGATTTGCAGGTCAATCCGTCGGCTCTCCATCCGCTCGGTACCAATCACAATCAGACCACCCAATTCTGCGACTCCTGGACCGAGTTTGATATCTGTCCCTCGACCTGCCATAGAAGTCGCAACGGTTACTGTCCCTATCTGTCCAGACTCTGCGATGATCTGGGCTTCACGCGCTGCATGATTGGCATTGAGGACATTGTGAGAAATCCCCTCTCGCAAGAGCAAGGACGAGTATAGCTGGGACATTTCAACAGATCCGACAAAGATAAGGAGTGGATTGCCTTTGGCGTGATAGGTCTTGATTGCTTCCAGAGAGGCATACACTTTCTCAGGGAGGGTCACATAGAGATTGTCCGGATGGTCCATTCGCCTAAGTGGGCGATTGGTCGGGATGCGAATGACGGCCATGTTGTAGGTTTCGAAAAATTCTTTCTCTGCCACCTTTCCCGTTCCTGTCATACCTGAGATTTTACGAAACATTTTAAAGAGACTCTGGTAGGTGATCGAAGCCATGGCTCTGGTTTCAGGAGAAAGCTTCACATGTTCCTTGGCTTCGATGGCTTGATGGAGACCGCCTTGAAGCTTGGTCATTTCCATCAAACGCCCTGTTCCCTTGTCTAACAAGACCATTTCTTGCCCTCGAACCAGATAGTCCTTGTCCTTAGTAAAGAGCGTATGGGCTCTAAGAGCATAGACCAGATGCCGAACATAACTAGCATACTCTTCCTTATAGAGATGATCGATTCCTAGGAAACCTTCGACCGTCTGGGCACCTTTTCGGGTCAACCAAACCTGGTCTTTTTCTTCCTTGTAGATGTAGTCTTCTCCCTCAACCAAGGTCGTCACTAGGGTATCAATCATCCTATAATAGTTAGACTGGACGCGGGGAGAACCTGCGATAATCAAGGGAGTTTGGGCACTATCGAGTAGAATGTCATCGATCTCATCAATGATGACATAGTTAAAGGGAGGCAGGAATTTCCCCTCACGAGTGGAGGCAAGATTGTCATTGAGATAGTCAAATCCCAGGACACTATTGGTCGTGTAGACGATGTCCGAGGTGTAGATCTTTCTTCTCTCTTCCGCAGTCAAGTCCTCTTTTGGGTCCTCTGAAAAGGGAAGACCGACAGTTAGACCTAAAAATTGGTAGACTGGGCCCATTTCGCTTGCATCCCGTCTAGCCAGATAGTCATTGGTCGTGACCAGCATGCTGCCTTTTCCCGTTAGGGCATTGAGGTAGAGGGGCATGGTGGCAGTCAAGGTCTTGCCTTCACCCGTATTCATCTCTGCCACATTTCCTTGATGGATCACAATGGCACCCATGACTTGCACATCATAGGGAAAGAGACCCAAGACACGTTTATCGGCCTCACGAACAAGGGCATAGGCTTCTACCAATAGCTCATCCAAGGTTTCTCCCTGGGCAAGACGCTGGCGAAACTCCTCTGTCTTTGCAGCCATTTCCTCATCACTGAGGGCAGCCATCTCTTCTTTGAGAGCGTTGATTTGGCTTAAAAGCTTCTTGACCTTTCTCAGTTGTCTTTCCTGATACAAACGATTAAACACCAGCATCCTCCTCAATAGAAAACGAAACAAAGTCAAGAGCCTCAAAACCTGCACTAATCAAGGAAAGGCGGTAGGTGTAGGCCGCTTCAGGATAGGTGAAGCTAAAGGAAAATTGTCTTTCAATCTTCTCCTCGATGATTACCTCATAACGGTTTAAAAAAGTCAGTTTGAGATAGAGACCATTGGCTGGTTGAACCTGCATCTTCATAGAGAGACGGTAGGTGTGATTTTTCTTAAGAAGAGGGAGGCTGGGCTGACTTCTAGTAGCCTGGTAATTGACACTAGAAAACCAGGTTTTAAGGGTTTCACCTGAAGCCAGCAAAGGATTTTTCAGGGTAACATGACCGTCTGCATGATAGGTGATCTGGCTACCATAAAGATAAGTGGCTCCCATCTCACCCCACCTAATATCCTCTCTCTTGATGATAATCATGTCTCACCTCTTCCGTATTCTTCTAGTATCATCTTGTAAAAATGAATAAACCAGGCAACGTTTGTTCCTGTATCATCATTGTGTCGACCTGCGGTTCCTTTGGACAAAATCTTGGCTCCTGTCTGACAAAGTGTCTCCACTAGCTGGTCATAGGCACTACTATCCATATCCTCGTCCTTCATGTAAGAAAGGCCGAAGGTCGTCTGGGAAAAATCAGCTTGTTTAAATCGGGTCCAAAAACGTTGATCCAAGTCCTTCATGTCTTTCTGGCTCACTCCTCCTGTCTGAAGGTGCAAGACATCAAAGCTAGTCGGAAAGACTCCTGGCGCCTCTAGTCGGCCCCGCTGTGCGATGGTTCCTAGATTGGTCAAGGGTTTTCCGACTACGATTCCCTTGGGTTCAAAGTAGGCTCCATAGTAGAGGGCAGGGAAGGTTCCCATTGACAGCCCAGATAGGATCAAGTCACTTCTATCCAAGCCTAGATAGTCTAGATAGTGTTGGATGGTTGCTTGAATTTTATCTTCTAATTCCTCAGTTCCTAGGTAAAAGGCTCCTCCTTCTAATCGAGGGTCCGAAAAGAGGAGAAAGGGGCATCTGAGCTTCTTCATCATCCAGTAACCCTCAAAACCTTCCGCCGGACGGTAACCTGAGAAATAGACTGCTAGAGGTGGCTTGAAATCCCCTGGGTGAAAGAAATAGTTGATTTCCTCACGTTTTTTGTCATGCAGGATATTGCCACCGAGAACAAACTTTCCAAACTGTTTCCGGCTCCAGCGTTGGTGGAGATTGCCGATGTTGACCTTTCCCAGACCACGCGCTTCAAGAGAAATGCTCAGATAAGCGTCATAGTCTTGCTCCACAATGATTGCTGAGGCAAAGTCTGCTTCCTCAAGGAGAATGTCCTGTCTAATCTCTGAAACGGATCCTGCTGGGATTTTTCGCAATCGCAGGCGCAATTCCACTAGTCCACTCTTTTCATATTCGAGCCAGAGTTCGATTGGCGAATGGGCTTGGACAGACTGATTATAGGCCCAAGAAGCTAGCTGGGTATAGGTCTTGCCAAAGTCTCCTTCCAGCTCCAGATGCTCAAATCCCTGATAGGAGACAGAGCCTTGGAAACTCGGGTGAATCCTTATCGTAGCTGGGCTCAGCTTGTCTCCATAACCACCTTCAAAGAGGGAGGTAGAGAGGTCTCGAACAAAGCCCTGGCGGTCTGACAGGTCCATCGCTTGCATGCAGTGCTGTTTGATGAGGTTCTGAATGTTTTTATCCTGACTTGCAAACTGTTCTGGATAGAAAACCGTATAGGGTTCCAAGCTAGATGCAAAAGGCAACAAATCTACTAGATAAGCCCCATCCGTGAGAATGACAGCATGAAAGTGATCTAGATCATTCTCATCCATGATTTTCTGGATGGCAGACGGTGTGTTGGGAGGAACATGATACCAGTCTAGTTGGGCTGGTAGGGCAAGTGTCTCTCGCCAATCTTCTGGACCGATTTGCAAGATCTTATACTTCTTTTCCATGAGTCACCTCCTCCAACCACTTTTCTAGCTTGATCAGGAATTGCTCCCCAGTGTGTTCCTTTATCTTTTCGATGGAATGGATCAAAGCATCATTCCACACCTGCAGGCTATCGAGATAGTAATGGGCAGCTTGCGCAAAATCAGCTATATTTTCCAACAGATAGCCATTCTTCTGATGGCTGACATACTCTGTTTTGACCCTATTGATTTGAGGGATACCAGCACTAATCCCCGCGATTTGGGTATAAAGAAGAGGTTGCCTGTTCAGATCGACAATCAAACGAACAAATTCCAGCTGCTTGATTAACTCCGATTCATCCTTCATATTGACAAACGAATAGCGCTTGCTCTGATGGCGATTGTCCTCAAGCGGATTTTCAGCTCCTTGGTAATCAACTTCCTTCTCCAGTTCCTGGTCTTGAAACTGCTCTGAGACCATCTCAGCAACTCGTGTTTCCAGCTGCTTCATTTCTTCTTGACTAGCAGCAAAGGTTCCAAAGACCAGCTCCGTATCTTTGTTTTCAGAAAGGAAATGCAAGACCTGATAGAGCGCTTGGTCCTCTATCCCATGCTCAAAGTCCAGTTGATAGTAGAGGATTGACTCCTTCCGAGTCTGACTCTTTCCCAGCTCCAAGCGGGTATCAAAAGGTGATAAATGACGAAACTTCATTGCTTGTTCTGAAAAGGCAGACTGAGCCAAGTGCAAGGTGTCCTCTCTGTCGACCAGAACAAGGTCCACCTTATCAAGCAGACCTGCCAACTGAGGTAGTTGTTCTTGAGGATTTCGTCCGATAAAAAGGCTGAGAACCTTGGTGGTTTGGTGAGGCAATCGTTCTAAAAGGAAAGCATTGTGCTGGTCACATGCAGGCAGAAAATAGGTCGCTCCTTCCTCAGGGAGTTGAGCTATTTTCTTCTCAAAAAACTCCGCAATCAATTCTCCCATATCTTGGTAAGCCTCTTTTTGGAAGCGAAAAGCAAAGATAGGATTGACCTCGATACGACCCCCATCTTGCAAGTACTCTCTGAACTGCCACAGTCCCTTGGGATTGAGGTAGTCTTGGTAGAGAGCCTGACCCTCTTCATAGTAAATCACACTGGAAACCAGCCCCCGATCATCCATCAGGTAGTTGGCAGACAAGAGCCCATCTTCCTTGAAATACTGAATCGTACTGATAAAACCTTCAATCCCATGCTCCACCTGAGCATAGGGCTTTCCATTTCTCAAAACTAAAATGGTAAAGGGACTGTAAACAAACTCGCAGTCCTCTTCCCACTCAATATCTCTGAGCTGCAAGACCTGCGGTCGAATCTCATGAAAATCCTGCAATTCATCAAATAAGGAATAAACTTGTGCTTCTAAAATACCTTGGCGATGGAGAAAATAGCGAAGATGAGGCTGATAGGACAAAAGGAGGACATGGGCAGGGATCCCTTGGCGTTGCGTCAAGCGAATCTGATTGAAGGTGTCATCAAATTCTAGCTTAAAATGAGAAAGATACCAAGGTATCAAATCGGCATGCCAGGGACGCTCCTTGCCATACCAAGCTGGGATAAAGTAATACATCAAAACCTCCTAGAATAGTGGCTGATACCTTTCATTTAGTCTGAGCGCCTGCAATTCATCATGAATCGTAAAGAGCATACCACTCAAAATTAAAAAGAGTCCAGGAATCATGCTGACTTTTAACAAACTCTCATCCTTCAAGACAAACAAGATTGGAAGTCCAGCCAAGGTAACGTTAAAGACTGCACCTATCAGAGCAAATCGCAGAACCAAGCGATTAATAAAGCGACTGGTATCCTCGCCCGGATAGACTCCGTAGATGTAATCTCCTGATTGCTTCATCCGATCTGCGATCTGTTGACCACTCACATTGACAAAGGCAAAGGCAATGCTAAAGACAAAGAGGATAAGGATATAAGCATAGATCCACAAGGGTTTCCCCATCGCATACTGCTCCAGTAGGGCAGGGTAGAGCGGATTGCCCTTATCCAGATGTTGAAGCAAGAGCAAGAGATAAGAAGGCAAGCCCATGAGACTCATCACATACATATAAGGCATGCCACCTGCAGGATTGAGCATGATTTCCAGATAAGAATAGCGTTTAAAGCGAGAATGGAGCCCGATTTTATTGATAGGGATGCGGTATCGCGCTCGGTAAAAGAGAACAACTAGATAGGTAAAGAGGACACCAAGCACTACCAATAGGAAAAGCAGCCAAGGAGAGATCTTATGAACTTGGACCGATTGGATGATGTCCTGAGGGAGTGAAGCCACCATACTCGCCAATAAAATGACGATTGGGCCTCCAACTCCGATAGACGCATTGATGTCAGACAGCCAAACTAAGAAGAAGGTCCCCGCAACCAAAAGGCTGGTATTGAGGAGAAAGACCAAGAAGGGATTGTAGGGAGCTTGGACAGGAAGGTTTGTAGTCAAGGCCAAGGCCTGAATCAAGGCAATCCCTAACGTCAAGTACATTTTCCGTCTATCCCGGACTTCTGAAGACACCGAGTTTAAGCCCAGTTTCTTTGAAAAGGAAAACATCTGCCACAAGATCATGGCTGACATCCAAGGTGAAAGCCCGATGGAAAAGAGAGAGAGGCTGCGAAGATTTCCACCAGTCAGAGCTACTGAAAAGTCCAAATAGGCTGCGCTTCCTCCGAGAAAATCCCGACTATTGAGGTTAACAAAAGGAAGAGCCAGACGACTCCCGAGCACATAAATAAAGAGCAAAAACAGGGTGTGCATCCCTTTTTTTACTGCTATCGATGAACGAAATTCTTTCACTGGCTCCTCCTTTTCATTTTATCTTTCTGTCCTGTCACACTGGAACAATCTTGTCCTTCCATCTTAGAATTTTCAAATCTCTATCTCAGTTTTCGTGAGCTTTCTCGTCCAGATAAGCTGTCAGAGCTGCTACCATTTCTTCCGGTCTTTCTGCTGAGAAAATACCCGCATAGGCACTTTCAGGTAGTTCTCGCGACTGGGTATTGTCAAAAGTCAAGATCGGTTTCTCAAAGCGTGAAACATAGTCATAAACAACACTCAACTTGTCATCGTGGTTAATATCGAGGTAGACATCTGTCTGCTGGATCAGTTTCTCGACCAAGAGGGGGAAGGTGTTGGGATAGAGGGTCACATTTTCAAAACGTGACAAGAGCATGAGTTCAGGTGCCATCGTCGTATAGGCTGCGATGTAGAAATGCACCTCTGGCAAGGCTTGAACCAGATAGTCGATTTTCTCAAGATGCCAAGAATTGGTCAAATTAACACAAGTCATAATTGGCTGATAGACTGTGACTGGATAGTCAATTCCGGCCTGACGCCATTTTTCAGTAATAGCAGACCACTCCATCAGATGATAGTGCCACCAAACCTCACGCAAACGCCCAACCGAATGAGTATTCCAAGGTTTGTCCTGAGAGAGGAAATGCAAGATGGCTGGCAGAGGCTCCAAAGGAATCTGGAAGATAAATTCATGTCCATGTGAGGCAGCCCCACTGTCAAAGCCAATCTGAAAATTATAGTTCTGTCCCAGAGGAGCATAGCTGTCATGAAAGAGCATATTGAGGATGGACTGGTCTCCTTCACTCACATGTTGGTGTTCCCGCTCCGTCAACTCAACTAGCTCTTGTCTCACGGCTTCTGCCCGCCATTTTTTGTTATGGATCAAGAGTACACCTGCATTAAAGCCAACCCCAACTCCAAAACAAGATGGTGCAGCAGCAAGGTAGTTTTCGCCTAAGTCCATTTCAAAGAGAGCCGTCAAATCAGCCGTCACAACCAAATCACTATCCAAGTAAAGAACCTTGTCCTCTTCGACAAAATCAGGGATAAAGTAACGGGCAAAGGTCATGTGATTGATATGGGGCAGTTTATTGCTCCAGTTCATCTGAAATTGGGCGCCAAGCATCTTGACATCCACTAACTCACCGCCCATTTGCTCTACTATCGGCCTGAGAGCGCGGAACCATTCTTGGGGAATATCCTGATTAAAGATATAGACCTTGACATGGCTATTATGATAGCAGAGAGACTTGAGCGCTGTTTCAATCTGACGAATATAGGCATAATCTCCTGCGAGAACAATTGTTTTTTTCATTTAGTTTCCTTCAGTTTACAACGACTGCTTCTGTGATTCCAAAAGCGTGCGGATAGACTCGATCATTTGATCTACGGCTGCTGGTGAGTAGACATGACTGCAACCACTCAAGTCATGACTAGTGGTCTCAAAAGCAAATATAGGGATTTCTCTTTGCTGCACCTCTTGGATAATGTTTGCAATTTCATCCTCATGATTGATATCTAAGTAAAAGTCAATCTTTTCCAAGACTTTTTTGACATTCATGGGATTAAAGTAAGGATAGAGGCGTACATTCAGATGCGATTGCAAGTTCATGATTTCCGGCGCAAAATTGGTATGAGCTAGGATAGAGAACTCAACATCTGGCAGTTCTTGGATCAGGTGTTCGATTTGCTCTATGTGACACGTATTGGTAAAAATAGCGGTCGCATACTGGGGAGCTTGAACTAAAGATGCCAATCCTTTATGGAAATCACATTTTTTCATGACGATATCAGACCACTCTAGTCCGTAGTAAAACCACCAGTCCTCCCTAAAACGATTGAGGTTGATTTGGTACCAAGGCTTGTCCCCAGTATAATGGATAATCTTGGCTGTCTTTTCAGTAGCAAGAGAATCCCTATACCAAGAATCCATCTGGTAATTTCGAGCCACTGTATCCATACCAACCATAAAATTATAGGTAGCTTGCAGCGATTTCCAACGACTTTCAAAGAGGTGATTTAACACGCCCTGATCGCCAAAAACTTGGTCATGCAGTTGGTCTGTCAAACTCAACAAGTGCTCCGTCACCTTTTCTTGACGCCAGAGAGCCACATTAATCAGCAAGACACCTGCATTAAAAGTGCTAGGAACTAGCGCATCTGCGACAGCAGCTACTGGCCAGTCTGCCATATCTTCTAAAAAGAGTTGATCTAGGTTTGATCTAACGATAATATCCGAATCCAGGTACAAGGCTAGATCTTCGCTAACAAACTGAGGAATAAAATAACGAAAGAAAGTTGCATAACTTAGGTGGGCTAGTGGCAAACTATACTCTTTCAAACCTTGATGACTAATCTTGACATTGACGATTTTTGAGGCTAGTGGCTCTAGACGTCTCTCCATGAGCTGAAACCATTCTGATGGCAAATCATCATTGAAAACATAAAAAGTCACTGCTCGGTTATGGGCGCAGATTGACTTGATTGTTGTCTCAATTTTGTCCATATAAGCATTATCACCACCGAGTACAATGGCTTTTTGAAGCTCTTTTTTCATTTCGTCCCCTTTTCTTTTCACATTCTTTTGGCTACTTTTCTACTACTATAGTTCTGATTTTTTCGATGATTCTCTCACCTTCCTATTATACCTTTTCCCCTAGTTTATTTCAAACTCAAAAGAGGATTTTCCCATTCTCACATATAGAAAAAACCTTTGAAAAATCATGTTTTCAAAGGTTTTCCATTTCACTATTTATTCATTGATTTTTATATCTTATCAATGACTTTCTTGATCGTCGTTCTGATCCTTCTTGGCAAGAAGACCGATACCTGTCACAGCTGCCAATGCTCCCAACAAAGCAGATGCTACCGAAGTCGACGCTCCTGTATTTGGCAAGACTTGTTTTGGCTTGCTTGAAGCGGATTGACCTTGGCTTGCAATGTTTGCCATTGAGAGAGAAGTGCTTGTTGAAGTAGATGCCAGAGCACTTGCTGACGCAGATCTACTAATAGAATCTGAAGTCGAGAGACTAGCGCTAATCGACGTTGACTCGCTCACTGACATACTTGCTGAAATCGAAGCACTTTCTAGAATCGATTCACTGGCGAACATGCTAGCTGAGAGTGATGCGCTCGTTGAAGTAGATTCGCTCACTGATGTACTTGCTGAGATCGAGGCACTTTCCAATGCTAATTCGTCTGCTAGCATACTTGCAGAAGTTGAAGTACTTGTTGAAGCGGATTGACTAGCGCTGGCTGACGCAGATTCACTGGCGCTCAATGAGGCTGACTGGCTGGTGCTCGCTGAAGCTGACTCACTTGCGCTCGCTGACACTGATTGGCTGGCACTCAATGAAGCGGACTGACTCGAACTTGCTGAAGCCGATTGACTCGAGCTTACAGACGCTGACTCACTCGCACTCACTGAAGCAGATTGACCAGCGCTTACTGAAGCAGATTCACTGGCGCTCACTGATACTGATTGACTCGAACTTGCTGAAGCGGACTGACTCGAGCTTACAGATGCAGATTCGCTTGAACTTACTGAAGCGGATTCGCTGGAGCTTACTGATGCTGACTGGCTGGAGCTTACAGACGCAGATTGACTCGAGCTTACAGACGCTGATTGGCTAGAACTTACTGAAGCGGACTGACTAGCACTTACCGATGCTGACTGGCTGGAGCTTACTGAAGCCAATTCGCTCGCGCTCGCTGACGCGGATTCACTTGAACTTACTGAGGCAGATTGACTCGAACTTGCTGAAGCCGATTCGCTCGCGCTCGCTGACGCGGATTGACTCGAGCTTACAGATGCAGATTCGCTTGAACTTACTGAGGCAGATTGACTAGCACTTACCGATGCTGACTCACTCGAACTTACCGATGCTGACTGGCTGGAGCTTACAGACGCTGACTCACTCGCACTTACTGAAGCGGATTGACTAGCGCTTACGGAAGCAGATTCACTTGCGCTCACTGACGCGGATTCACTTGAGCTTACAGACGCGGATTGACTAGCGCTTACGGAAGCAGATTGACTAGAGCTTACTGAGGCAGACTGGCTGGCACTTGCTGAAGCAGACTGACTAGCACTTACTGATGCGGATTGACTTGAGCTCACCGATACAGATTGGCTCGAACTTGCAGATGCTGATTGGCTAGCACTCACTGAAGCCGATTGACTTGAACTTGCCGATACAAACTCACTTGTGCTGACTGAAGCTGACTGACTTGAGCTTACGGACGCTGACTGGCTAGCACTTGCCGATGCTGATTGGCTCGAACTTGCTGAAGCCGATTGGCTGGCGCTGGCTGAGGCGGATTCACTTGAGCTCACTGAGGTTGATTGACTCGAGCTTGCAGATGCAGACTGGCCAGCGCTCGCTGAGGCTGACTGACTCGAACTTACCGAAGCTGACTGGCTAGCGCTCACTGACTCAGACTGGCTAGCACTTGCCGATGCTGATTGGCTGGAGCTTGCAGATGCAGACTGACTGGCACTCACTGAGACAGACTGACTTGCGCTCACTGAGGCTGATTGACTTGCGCTCGCTGAAGCGGATTGGCTCGAACTTGCCGACGCAGATTGGCTCGAGCTTACTGAAGCGGATTGGCTAGCACTC
>NZ_AJRE01000046.1:0-21504 GCF_000296955.1 Streptococcus sp. GMD4S | reverse complement strand
GGGTTCGAATCCCCCATTCTCCGTTAGATAAACCCAGTGTTTTTCTAAACAACTATCCTTGGAGGTAGTCTCCAAGAGTAAATTTTCATAAAGAGGTGAAACATGAAAAAGATCAAGTTACTAAGTATCTTAGCACTTTCAACAGTTGTCTTGGGTGCATGTTCTGTATTTTCTAATCAGTCATCTGAAGCTTCTTCTGATAACAAGGAGAATACGGAACAAGTTGAGAAGAAAGATGAAGCTGCAGAAGTTAAAGAAAAAGTTACAAAAGATGCTGAGATTCTCTTAGACTCAGTTCTTACTAGCGACTCTGCTCGATTTAAGAAGATTTATGGCGACACTTATGAAAAATGGAGTGAGGCAGTATTTGCTGTACAAACAAGTGAAAAAATCAAAGAAGAAGGGCTTTCACCTGCATCTACCTATTCAGTACAATGGCACAAAGATTTCCCTGTAGAAACTCCAGAAGAAACCATTTCAGGTTTCTTGAAGATGAGACGTAGATTATATCAAGATATCGGTTCTTACACTGTTAAAGACGTGAAGGTTGATGAATCAGGAAATACAGCGACTGTTACTTTCAACTCTAAGAAGTTACACTCTAAAGGATTGGCTTCATCTACAAGGGAAGTTCTCACTACTCTTATTGGAGGTGTTGATAACCTAGGTAAATACAATCAAGCTGGTTCAAACGTTGACATCAAGCGTTACCAAACATTGGTTTCTTACTGGATTTTTGAGCATCTATTTAAGAAAGATTTCTCAACCTACAGTGACGTTGACCCTAACTTAGCTCATACACCTTTCACTACTGGTGATTTTGATACTGAAATCAAATTAACAAAGGATAAGGATGGAAACTGGCTGATTTCTCAAGAAGATTACCGTACTTTGGCGACAGAGTTGCTTGATGATACAGAAGGTTATGATAAAATTGTCCGTAAAAACTCAACTAAGTCTAATGATAAATCAACAGACAAGTCTTCTGATAAATCTTCAAACAAATCCACTGATAAATCAACAGACAAATCTTCAGATAAAAAAGATAAAAGCAATATCTAATCACAAGATTTAGAAGAAAAACAAGTAGTCCTAATAAACTACTTGTTTTTTTATGAAATCAAAGTGATTCTAGGATAGGGAAGGATACAGAAAAAAATAGTGTGATAGTTAGAGTAACTCAGCCTTTCATTTCTAGATATTGTTCTTAGAACGATAAAAAAACTGCATTGAGGTGCAGTTTTTCTTTTTTCTACGGAAGACATGGGATTCGAACCCACGCACGCTGTTACACGCCTACCGCGTTTCCAACACGGCCTCTTAAGCCTCTTGAGTAATCTTCCAATACTTACTCAAATAGTCTACCATAAAGCCACTTATCTTGCAATAAAAATTTTGGAAATAAGAAAAATGATAGAAATTGAAAGAAAATGATAAAAAATGCTTGACTTTGATAGAAATTGTGCTAGAATGAATAGTGTAAACGATAACAGGAGGTGATTTGGTGTTAAAAACTGAGCGGAAGCAACTGATTTTAGAGGAGTTAAATCAACATCATGTAGTTTCCCTAGAAAAATTGGTTAGTCTATTAGAAACATCAGAATCAACGGTTCGAAGAGATTTGGATGAGCTGGAGGCGGAAAACAAACTTCGCCGTGTGCATGGTGGAGCAGAATTGCCCCACTCCTTGCAGGAAGAAGAAACCATCCAAGAAAAATCTGTCAAAAACCTTCAAGAGAAGAAGCTACTGGCTCAGAAAGCAGCCTCTCTTATTAAGGAAAAAGATGTCATTTTTATCGATGCTGGAACGACAACTGCTTTTTTAATCAAGGAATTGGTTAATAAGAATATTACAGTTGTGACCAACTCCATTCACCATGCGGTTCAGTTGGTTGAAAAACAGATTCCAACTGTCATGGTTGGAGGAAGTGTCAAGATGGCAACAGATGCATGTATCGGTGGTGTTGCTCTTAACCAAATCAATCAATTGCACTTTGACCGTGCCTTTGTTGGGATGAATGGTGTAGACGATGGTTATTATACGACTCCTGATATGGAGGAGGGAGCCGTTAAGCGTGCTATTTTAGAGAATGCCAAACAAACCTATGTCTTAGTGGATTCGTCTAAGATTGGACAAACTTGCTTTGCCAAGGTAGCACCACTTAAACGCGCTATTGTCATCACAAGTCAAGGGCATGAGCTCTTGCAGGCTATTAAGAAGAAAACGGAGGTAATAGAAGTATGATTTATACAGTCACACTCAATCCATCCATTGACTATATCGTGCGCTTGGACCAAGTTCAAGTCGGTAGTGTCAATCGTATGGACAGTGATGATAAGTTTGCTGGCGGGAAAGGAATCAATGTCAGTCGTATTTTGAAACGCTTGGATATTCCAAACACGGCGACTGGATTTATCGGAGGCTTTACTGGTAAATTTATTACAGATATCCTTACAGAGGAAGAAATCGAAACTCATTTTGTCCAAGTAGCAGAAGATACTCGCATCAATGTCAAGATTAAAGCAGACCAAGAAACAGAAATCAATGGGACTGGTCCAACTGTTGACCCAGCTCAGCTAGAAGAATTGAAAACTATTTTATCTAGTTTGACAGCAGAAGATACGGTTGTGTTTGCGGGTTCGAGTGCTAAGAACCTAGGCAATGTTATCTATAAGGATTTGATTGCCTTGACACGCCAGACTGGTGCGCAAGTCGTATGTGACTTTGAAGGACAGACCTTGATTGATAGTTTGGACTACCAGCCACTTTTGGTTAAACCAAACAATCACGAACTTGGAGCTATCTTTGGAGTGAAACTTGAAAGTTTAGATGAAATCGAGAACTATGCTCGTCAGTTACTGGCCAAGGGAGCTCAAAACGTTATCATCTCCATGGCTGGAGACGGTGCACTTCTTGTCACATCCGAGGGAGCTTACTTCGCAAAACCTATCAAGGGAACGGTCAAAAATTCAGTGGGAGCTGGCGACTCAATGGTTGCTGGGTTTACAGGTGAATTTGTCAAATCTAAAGATGCAGTAGAGGCCTTCAAATGGGGAGTAGCTTGTGGAACAGCAACTACCTTCTCGGATGACTTGGCAACAGAGGAATTTATTAAAGAAACATATGAAAAAGTTGAGGTAGAAAAACGATGAAAATTCAAGACCTATTGAGAAAAGATGTCATGTTGCTGGATTTACAGGCAACTGAAAAAACAGCTGTCATCGAAGAGATGATTAAAAGTTTGGTAGATCACGGTTATGTGACGGATTTTGAAACCTTTAAAGAAGGAATCTTAGCGCGTGAAGCTCTCACTTCCACTGGTTTGGGTGACGGAATTGCTATGCCTCACAGCAAGAACTCTGCTGTTAAAGAAGCAACAGTTCTCTTTGCTAAGTCAAACAAGGGTGTTGACTATGAGAGTTTGGATGGGCAACCAACAGACCTCTTCTTCATGATTGCTGCTCCAGAAGGTGCAAATGATACTCATTTGGCAGCCTTGGCAGAATTGTCTCAATACTTGATGAAAGACGGATTTGCTGACAAACTTCGTCAAGTAACATCTGCAGATCAAGTTATCGAACTCTTTGACCAAGCTTCAGAAAAAGCTGAGGAGCCTGTTCAAGCACCTGTCAATGAATCTGGCGACTTTATCGTAGCTGTTACAGCTTGTACGACAGGTATTGCCCACACTTACATGGCCCAAGAAGCCCTTCAAAAAGTGGCTGCCGAAATGGGTGTTGGTATCAAGGTTGAAACCAACGGTGCTAGCGGTGTTGGGAACCAATTGACTGCAGAGGACATTCGCAAGGCTAAAGCTGTTATCGTCGCAGCAGACAAGGCAGTAGAAATGGATCGTTTTGATGGCAAACCATTGATCAATCGCCCAGTTGCTGACGGTATCCGTAAAACAGAAGAATTGATTAACCTGGCTCTTTCAGGAGATGCTGAAGTTTATCGTGCTGCTAATGGAGCAAAAGCTGCAACAGCATCTAATGAAAAACAAAGTCTTGGTGGTGCCTTCTACAAACACTTGATGAGTGGTGTATCTCAAATGTTGCCATTCGTTATCGGTGGTGGTATCATGATTGCCCTTGCTTTCTTGATTGATGGTGCTATGGGTGTGCCACAAGATAGTCTTGGCAATCTCGGATCCTACCATGAGCTAGCTTCTATGTTCATGAAAATCGGTGGCGCGGCCTTTGGCTTGATGCTCCCTGTCTTTGCAGGATACGTTGCCTACTCTATCGCTGAAAAACCAGGTTTGGTAGCAGGTTTTGTGGCTGGTGCAATAGCCAAAGAAGGTTTTGCCTTTGGTAAAATCCCTTATGCAGCAGGTGGTGAAGCAACTTCAACTCTTGCAGGTGTCTCATCTGGTTTCCTCGGTGCCCTCGTAGGTGGATTTATCGCAGGTGCCTTAGTTCTTGCTATCAAGAAATACGTTAAAGTTCCTCGTTCACTTGAAGGTGCTAAATCAATCCTTCTCTTGCCACTTCTTGGAACAATCTTGACTGGATTTGTTATGCTAGCTGTTAACATCCCAATGGCAGCAATTAACACGGCTATGAATGACTTCCTAGGCGGTCTTGGAGGAGGTTCAGCTGTCCTTCTCGGTATCGTTCTTGGTGGTATGATGGCTGTTGACATGGGTGGACCAGTCAATAAAGCAGCCTATGTCTTTGGTACAGGCACGCTTGCAGCGACTGTTTCTTCAGGTGGTTCTGTAGCCATGGCAGCAGTTATGGCTGGAGGAATGGTTCCACCACTTGCTATCTTTGTTGCAACCCTTCTTTTCAAAGATAAATTTACCAAAGAAGAACGTAACTCTGGTTTGACCAACATCATCATGGGCTTGTCATTTATCACCGAGGGAGCGATCCCATTTGGTGCCGCTGATCCAGCTCGTGCGATCCCAAGCTTCGTTCTTGGATCAGCAGTAGCAGGTGGTCTCGTTGGTCTTGCAGGCATCAAACTCATGGCACCACACGGAGGCATCTTCGTCATCGCCCTTACTTCAAATGCTCTTCTTTACCTTGTCTTTGTCTTGATTGGAGCAATTGTAAGTGGTGTGGTTTATGGTTCTCTACGCAAACCACAAGCATAAAAAGGATTAGAATAGAAAGATTGTTACCATTTGGTGCAATCTTTTTCTCTATTCGAAATGGCTGTGAAATATGGTATAATAGAAGAATGGCAAACAAGAATACTACAAAAACAAGACGGAGACCGTCTAAAGCAGAACTCGAAAGAAAACAGGCTATTCAGAGGATGTTGATTTCCTTAGGGATTGCCTTATTGTTGATTATTGCAGCCCTCAAGCTTGGTGCGGCGGGTATCACCCTTTATAATCTCATTCGACTGGTGGTTGGAAGTTTGGCCTATGTGGCCATTGGTGCCCTCCTCATTTACCTTTTTCTATTTAAATGGATCCGTAAGCAAGAAGGACTTCTGTCAGGATTTCTCTGTATCTTCGCTGGCTTACTCTTAATTTTTGAGGCTTATCTTGTCTGGAAATTTGGTTTAGAGCAGGCAGTTCTAAAAGGGACCTTGTCTCAAGTTATGACGGACCTGACTGGCATGCGGGTGACTAGTTTTGCTGGTGGAGGCCTGCTTGGTGTCGGACTTTATATCCCCATTGCCTTTCTTTTCTCCAATATCGGATCGTACTTTATTGGGATTCTCTTTATTTTAGTTGGGATTCTCCTGATTAGTCCTTGGTCTATTTATGATGTTGCAGCCTTTATTGGAGCGCAGTTCAGATCATTCATGGAAAAACAGGAACAGAGAAAACAAGAACGTTTCATCAAGAGAGAAGAAGAGAAGGCACGTCAAGAAGCTGAAGAAGCAGCAAGAATTCAGAGAGAACAAGAAGAACAGGATGCGCTACCACTTCCTCCTGTAGATCCTGAAACTGGAGAAATCTTATCAGAAGTACCAGTCTACGATCTCCCCCCAATTCCTGAGGAAGAATGGATTGAACCGGAGATTATCCTTCCTCAAGCTGATTTTGAAGTTCCAGATGTGGAAGAAGACTTTGAGGATGAAGAGGTGCAGGTTGATTTTTCTGCCAAAGAAGCCCTTGAATACAAACTGCCAAGCTTGCAACTCTTTGCGCCAGATAAACCCAAAGATCAGTCCAAGGAAAAGAAGATTGTTCGAGAAAATATCAAAATCCTAGAAGAAACCTTTGCTAGCTTTGGTATCAAGGTGACGGTAGAACGGGCTGAAATTGGACCATCAGTTACCAAGTATGAAGTCAAACCAGCAGTCGGTGTACGGGTTAACCGCATTTCTAATCTAGCAGACGACTTAGCGCTGGCTCTGGCAGCCAAGGATGTTCGGATTGAGGCTCCTATCCCTGGTAAATCCTTAGTCGGAATTGAAGTACCTAACTCTGAAATTGCGACTGTATCTTTCCGCGAACTCTGGGAACAGTCTCAGACTAAACCAGAAAATCTCCTCGAAATCCCTCTGGGTAAGGCTGTCAATGGAACGGCTCGAACCTTTGATCTTTCCAAGATGCCCCACCTACTTGTTGCAGGTTCGACGGGATCAGGGAAGTCAGTCGCAGTTAACGGTATTATCGCCAGCATTCTGATGAAAGCAAGACCAGATCAGGTCAAGTTTATGATGGTGGATCCAAAGATGGTTGAGTTATCCGTTTACAATGACATTCCTCACCTTTTGATTCCAGTTGTGACCAATCCACGCAAGGCCAGCAAGGCTCTCCAAAAGGTGGTGGATGAGATGGAAAACCGTTATGAACTCTTCGCTAAGGTTGGAGTGCGAAATATCGCTGGTTACAATGCTAAGGTCGAGGAATTCAATAGCCAATCTGAGTACAAACAAGTACCCCTGCCTTTGATTGTTGTCATTGTGGACGAGTTGGCTGACCTTATGATGGTGGCCAGCAAGGAAGTGGAAGATGCTATCATCCGTCTCGGACAGAAGGCACGTGCTGCAGGGATTCACATGATTCTTGCAACGCAGCGTCCATCGGTTGATGTCATTTCTGGTCTCATCAAGGCCAATGTTCCATCACGAGTGGCTTTTGCAGTTTCATCGGGAACAGATTCACGAACCATCTTGGATGAGAATGGCGCTGAAAAATTGCTTGGTCGAGGAGATATGCTCTTTAAACCAATTGATGAAAATCACCCAGTCCGTCTGCAAGGGTCCTTTATCTCGGATGATGATGTTGAACGTATCGTAAACTTCATCAAGGCTCAGGCTGATGCAGATTACGATGATAGCTTTGACCCAGGAGACGTTCCAGATAATGAAGGAGATTTCTCTGACGGTGAAGCTGGTGGCGATCCGCTTTTTGAGGAAGCTAAGGCTCTGGTTATCGAGACGCAGAAAGCTAGTGCTTCTATGATTCAGCGTCGTTTGTCGGTTGGATTTAACCGTGCGACCCGCCTGATGGAAGAACTTGAAATGGCCGGTGTTATTGGCCCAGCTGAAGGAACCAAACCACGAAAAGTATTGCAACAATAAAAAAATAGCTTCTTTCCAAATTTGGAAAGAAGTTATTTTT
The DNA here is from genome assembly GCF_000296955.1 of Streptococcus sp. GMD4S. Classification (NCBI taxonomy): domain Bacteria; kingdom Bacillati; phylum Bacillota; class Bacilli; order Lactobacillales; family Streptococcaceae; genus Streptococcus; species Streptococcus sp. GMD4S. Next base: position 13,969 of record NZ_AJRE01000046.1, on the reverse strand, counting down.
TGTGCTTACTGGTTCGTTTTAGTTTCAGAACTCGTCGTATTTGACTGTGTTCCGTTATCGCTTGTTTCTTTTGTTGAGGAAGGTGTAGAAGGATCCTGAGTTGTTGTTTTCTTCTCTTCTTTTTTCTCCTCTTTTTTATTGGATTGAGAAGTTTCTTCTTGCGTGGTATTTTCTTTAGTAGAAGTGTTGTCCCTGTTAGGAGTAGTATTTTCCTGAGGGGCTTCCTTTTGAATTTCCTTGACAACAGTTGTTTGAGTTGTCGTCGGTTCTTTTTTGTTGTTTTTGTTATTGTCCATGGCGTTCATGATGGTGATAGTAGCGGTGATGAGACCAAGGATACTACCGATGGTAGCAATCGTTTTTTGAAAGACAGTAAATCCCTTTTTGATGTGTTCTGTTTTTGATTTATTAGAAGTTCTACGATAGTTAGACATGATACTCTCCTTTGATTATGATTTATTATACCTCATTTCTTTAAAAAAATCTTAAAAAAAGAGAAACCTCCCTTTCTTGTCGCAGGTCTCTTTTCGTGATACAATAGAAGGAGTGATTTTAGAAAGCGTGAGAAAACATGATCTACTTTGATAATTCGGCGACAACCAAGCCTTATCCTGAAGCACTTGAAACTTACATGCAGGTCGCTTCAAAAATTGTAGGAAATCCATCTAGTCTCCATCGTTTGGGAGATCAGGCAACACGAATTTTAGATGCTTCCCGGCAGCAAATTGCAGATTTGATTGGGAAGAAGAGTGATGAAATCTTCTTTACCTCTGGTGGAACAGAAGGAGATAACTGGGTCATCAAGGGGGTGGCCTTTGAAAAAGCCCAGTTTGGCAAGCACATCATCGTATCAGCTATTGAACATCCAGCAGTCAAGGAATCAGCCCTTTGGCTGAAAAGTCAAGGTTTTGAGGTGGATATTGCCCCAGTTGATAGCAGAGGATTTGTGGATGTTGAGGCTCTAGCGAATTTGATACGACCTGATACGATCCTCGTTTCCATCATGGCAGTTAACAATGAAATCGGCTCAATCCAGCCCATTGAAGCTGTTTCAAAACTCTTGGCAGACAAGCCAACTATTTCTTTCTACGTTGATGCGGTTCAGGCACTCGCTAAGATTCCGACTGAAAACTATCTGACAGATCGAGTGGATTTCGCAGCCTTTTCGAGTCATAAGTTTCATGGTGTCAGAGGTGTTGGATTTGTCTATATCAAGTCTGGTAAGAAGATTACGCCTCTGTTAACTGGTGGTGGTCAGGAGCGAGACTATCGTTCGACAACTGAAAATGTGGCAGGGATCGCAGCAACAGCCAAGGCTCTCCGTTTGGCTATGGAAAAGCTAGACTTATTTACTGCTAAGACAAGCCAGATGAAGGCAGTCATTCGTCAAGCCCTTCTGGATTATCCAGATATTTTTGTCTTTTCAGATGAGGAAGACTTTGCCCCTCATATCCTGACTTTTGGGATTAAGGGTGTTCGTGGTGAAGTCATCGTTCATGCATTTGAAGACTATGACATTTTCATTTCCACAACCTCTGCTTGTTCGTCCAAGGTTGGAAAACCTGCTGGGACCTTGATTGCCATGGGAGTGGACAAGGATAAGGCCCAGTCAGCTGTGCGTCTAAGCCTAGACCTGGAAAATGACATGAGTCAGGTCGAGCAGTTTTTGACCAAGTTAAAATTAATTTACAATCAAACTAGAAAAGTAAGATAGGAGCATTTATGCAGTATTCAGAAATTATGATTCGTTACGGAGAATTGTCAACCAAACACAAAAATCGTATGCGTTTCATCAATAAACTTCGTAATAATATTTCGGACGTTTTGTCCATCTATCCTCAAGTTAAGGTAACCGCAGACCGCGACCGTGCCCACGCTTACCTGAATGGAGCTGATTATACAGCAGTAGCAGAATCTCTCAAACAAGTCTTTGGGATCCAAAACTTTTCTCCCGTTTATAAAGTTGAAAAGTCTGTAGAAGTCCTTAAATCAGCTGTCCAAGAGATTATGAAGGAAATCTATAAGGAAGGGATGACCTTTAAAATCACTAGTAAGCGTAGCGACCACAACTTCGAATTGGATAGTCGTGAACTTAATCAAACTCTTGGTGGTGCTGTTTTCGAGGCTATTCCAAACGTGCAAGCTCAGATGAAAAATCCAGATATTAATCTTCAGGTTGAGATTCGTGAGGAGGCTGCCTATCTTTCCTATGAAACCTTTCGTGGAGCAGGAGGATTACCTGTGGGAAGTTCTGGTAAAGGCATGCTCATGTTGTCAGGAGGGATTGACTCACCTGTAGCAGGTTATCTAGCTCTTAAACGAGGGGTAGATATTGAGGCGGTTCACTTTGCTAGCCCGCCATATACTAGTCCTGGTGCCCTCAAGAAAGCCCACGATTTGACTCGGAAATTGACCAAGTTTGGTGGCAATATCCAGTTTATTGAGGTGCCTTTCACTGAGATTCAAGAGGAAATCAAGGCTAAGGCGCCAGAAGCCTACCTTATGACCTTGACCCGTCGTTTTATGATGCGCATTACCGACCGTATCCGTGAGGTACGAAATGGTTTAGTTATCATCAATGGGGAAAGTCTTGGTCAAGTAGCGAGCCAAACTTTGGAAAGCATGCAGACTATCAACGCTGTGACTAGCACTCCAATTATTCGTCCCGTGGTTACGATGGACAAGTTGGAAATCATTGACATCGCGCAGGAAATCGATACCTTTGAAATTTCAATTCAGCCTTTTGAGGACTGCTGTACTATTTTTGCGCCTGATCGTCCTAAGACTAATCCTAAGATAGAGAATGCTGAGCAGTATGAAAAAAGGATGGATGTTGAAGGTTTGGTTGAGCGTGCAGTGGCAGGGATTATGATCACGAAGATTACACCACAAGCTGAAAAAGATGCTGTCGATGAGTTAATTGATAATCTCCTCTAATCAGAAAAACCAGAAGAATTTAGAATATTAAGTGAGAAAAGTTAGTTATTTATCCCTTAAAATGGACAATTACTGACTTTTTTTCTATTTTTATGGTATAATGAGATAAAATTTTGAATATAGAGAGTTTTCTGACAATGAATCATTCCTACTTTTACTTAAAAATGAAAGAACACAAACTCAAAGTTCCTTATACAGGAAAGGAGCGTCGTGTGCGTGTGCTCCTGCCAAAGGACTACGAGAAAGACACAGACCGTTTTTACCCTGTTGTTTACTTTCATGATGGGCAAAATGTCTTTTACAGCAAGGAGTCCTATATCGGTCACTCTTGGAAGATTATTCCAGCTATTAAGCGAAATCCTGACATCAGTCGCATGATTGTTGTTGCTATTGACAATGATGGCTTGGGGAGGATGAATGAGTACGCTGCTTGGAAGTTCCAAGAATCTCCTATCCCAGGTCAACAGTTTGGCGGTAAGGGTGTGGAGTATGCCGAGTTTGTCATGGAAGTGGTCAAGCCTTTTATCGATGAAACCTATCGTACCAAAGCTGATCGCCAGCATACGGCTATGATTGGTTCGTCACTAGGAGGCAATATTACTCAGTTTATCGGACTAGAGTACCAAGACCGAATTGGTTGTCTAGGTGTCTTCTCATCTGCCAATTGGCTTCACCAAGAAGCCTTTAACCGCTATATCGAGCGTAAGAAATTGACGCCTGAACAGCGCATTTTCATCTATGTAGGAACAGAAGAAGCAGACGATACGGACAAGACCCTAATGGCTGGCAATATCAAGCAAGCCTATATCGACTCGTCGCTTCGTTATTATCATGATTTGATTGCAGGTGGAATACACTTGGATAATCTTGTCTTGAAAGTTCAGTCTGGTGCTATCCATAGTGAAATACCTTGGTCGGAAAATTTACCAGACTGTCTCCGATTTTTTGCGGAGAAATGGTAAGTTAAGAAAGGAGAAAGCCAATGCATATTGAAAACCTTAGCCACTGGAGTGGCAATCTTAATCGTGAAATGTACCTCAACCGTTATGGATATGCAGGAATCCCAGTTGTGGTTTTTGCTTCATCTGGTGGCAGTCACAACGAATACTATGATTTTGGCATGATTGATGCCTGTGCTTCCTTTGTCGAGGAAGGTCGTGTTCAGTTCTTTACCCTATCCAGCGTTGACAGTGAGAGCTGGTTGGCCACTTGGAAAAATAGTCATGACCAGGCGGAGATGCATCGAGCTTACGAACGATATGTGATTGAGGAGGCCATTCCTTTTATCAAGCATAAGACAGGTTGGTTTGATGGCATGATGACGACAGGTTGCTCGATGGGGGCCTATCATGCACTCAATTTCTTTCTCCAGCATCCAGATGTCTTTACCAAGGTAATTGCCCTCAGCGGTGTTTACGACGCACGTTTCTTCGTTGGCGATTACTACAATGATGATGCTATTTACCAAAACTCACCTGTAGATTATATCTGGAATCAAAACGACGGATGGTTTATCGATCGTTACCGTCAGGCAGAAATCGTCATTTGTACGGGCCTTGGTGCCTGGGAACAAGACGGTCTACCATCTTTCTACAAGCTTAAAGAAGCCTTTGACCAGAAACAAATTCCAGCCTGGTTTGCTGAATGGGGACACGATGTCGCCCACGACTGGGAATGGTGGCGTAAACAAATGCCCTATTTTCTTGGACACCTGTATCTATAAAAGGAGTTGCCTATGAATTACCTTGTTATTTCTCCCTACTATCCGCAAAACTTCCAACAGTTTACCATCGAGCTAGCCAATAAAGGCATTACAGTCTTGGGGATTGGTCAGGAGCCTTACGAACAACTAGATGAGCCTTTGCGCAATAGCCTAACTGAGTATTTCCGTGTAGACAATCTTGAGAACATAGACGAAGTCAAACGTGCTGTAGCCTTTCTTTTCTACAAGCATGGACCTATCGACCGTATCGAGTCCCACAATGAATACTGGCTTGAGCTGGACGCAATACTCAGAGAACAATTCAATGTTTTTGGTGCCAAACCGGAGGATCTCAAAAAGACCAAGTTTAAGTCTGAGATGAAGAAACTATTCAAAAAAGCAGGTGTCCCTGTGGTACCTGGAGCTGTTATCCAGACGGAAGCAGATGTGGATAAAGCAGTGAAAGAAATCGGTCTACCAATGATTGCCAAACCTGATAACGGAGTGGGAGCAGCAGCAACCTTTAAGCTTGAGACAGAAGACGATATCCATCACTTCAAGCAAGAATGGGACCATTCAACCGTTTATTTCTTTGAAAAATTTGTCACTTCTAGCGAAATCTGTACCTTTGACGGACTTGTGGACAAGGATGGCAACATCGTCTTTTCAACGACTTTTGATTATGCCCATACTCCACTTGATCTCATGATTTATAAGATGGACAATTCCTACTATGTGCTTAAGGATATGGATCCCAAACTGCGCAAGTATGGTGAGGCCATAGTCAAGGAATTTGGTATGAAAGAGCGCTTTTTCCATATCGAGTTTTTCCGCGACGGGGACGACTACATTGCCATTGAGTACAATAACCGTCCTGCAGGTGGCTTTACCATTGATGTTTATAACTTCGCTCACTCCTTGGATCTCTACCGAGGTTATGCAGCGATTGTCGCAGGAGAAGAGTTTCCAGCATCAGAGTTTGAACCTCAATACTGTTTAGCTACATCACGTCGTGCCAATGCCAACTATGTTTATTCAGAAGAGGACCTTCTTGCCAAATACAGCCAGCAATTCAAGGTCAAAAAAATCATGCCAGCAGCCTTTGCAGAGCTACAAGGGGACTACCTTTATATGCTGACAACTCCAAGCCGTCAAGAGATGGAGCAGATGATTGTAGACTTTGGTCAACGTCAAGATTAATGAAAAGGATGAAAGGAGTTTGACTTCTTTTTTCCTTTTCTTAACGATAAGTTAAATAAAGCGTTTTCCGTAGATTCTTTTAGAAAAGATATTGCTAAAAGGCCTAAAAATTGGTAGAATAAGGATTGTCTAAAAAAATTTAAGGAGAATCTATCAAATGGATTTTACATGGGCTATTAAATATGCCACAGAATTCTTGGGAACTGCTATTTTGATCATTCTTGGTAATGGTGCAGTTGCTAACGTTGAACTTAAAGGTACGAAAGGTCACCAAAGTGGCTGGCTCGTTATCGCGGTTGGTTATGGTATGGGGGTTATGATCCCAGCCTTGATGTTCGGTAACGTATCAGGAAACCACATCAACCCAGCTTTCACTCTTGGACTTGCTGTTAGTGGACTTTTCTCTTGGGAGCAAGTACCATTTTACATCCTAGCACAAGTTTTGGGAGCAATCTTCGGTCAAGCTTTGGTTGTAGCGACTCACCGTCCTTACTACTTGAAAACAGAAAACCCAAACAATATCTTGGGTACCTTCTCAACGATTTCAAGCATCGACCACGGTACAAAAGAATCACGTTTTGCAGCTACTGTTAATGGCTTCCTCAATGAGTTTGTAGGTTCATTTGTTCTTTTCTTTGCAGCACTTGGTTTGACTAAAAACTTCTTTGGTGCTGAATTAGTGGCGAAAGCTCAGGCGACAATTAATGACCAAGTAGCTCAAGCTGCAGCGCAAGGAACAACAATCCCTCAAGAACAAGTAACAGCAGCGCTTGAGCAAGCAAAAAACCAAGCCGCTCCATTTTTGGCACCAGGTCTTGGAATTGCACACTTGGCACTTGGTTTCCTAGTGCTGGCTTTGGTAGCTTCACTTGGTGGACCTACTGGACCTGGTTTGAACCCAGCTCGTGACTTCGGACCACGTCTTCTTCACGAACTCCTTCCAAAATCAGTTCTTGGTCAACATAAGGGTGATTCAAAATGGTGGTATGCATGGGTTCCAGTTGTAGCTCCAATTGCAGCGGGTATTGCGGCAGTAGCACTATTTAAACTACTTTACCTATAAGAAATGAAACTGGGGTATCCCAGTTTTTTGTTATAAAATTTCTAAATAAAATAGATATGGCTTGTAAAATATTCGAAAATCCTTTAAAATAAAAGAGTTGGAGGAATTTATGAATGTGAATGAGATTGTTCGGATCGTTCCGACTTTAAAAGTTAATAATCGAAAATTAAATGAAAGATTTTACATTGAAACCCTGGGGATGAAACCTTTGCTGGAAGAGTCTGCCTTTCTTTCATTAGGCGACCAGACAGGTACGGAGAGATTGATTTTAGAAGAGGCTCCAAGCATGCGAACACGCAGAGTTGAAGGACTTAAGAAGCTAGCTAGACTCTTGATAAAGGTTGAAAATCCTTCTGAAATCGAGGCCCTTCTTTCTCAAATGAAGTCTCTTCCTCGCCTATTTAAAGGAAACCGTGGGTATGCTTTTGAGATTGTTTCTCCTGAAGAGGATGTGATCCTTGTTCATGCAGAAGATGATATAAGAGATTTGGTTCCACTGGAAACTGTTCCTGAATTTTATTCAAATACAAGTATAAAATACGTGAGCCAATTTGAGGTTTCTATGGAGTTGCGTTTGCCTGAAGGGACAGAGAGTTTACTTGATCCCGAAGGAGTAGCGCCAGTAATTACCTTTACTAAAGGACAAGGACCAGATTTGGCTGTTGAAAACAATGTCACTTGGGACCTGACGATGTTAAAATTTTTAGTCAAGAATTTTGATCTAACCAGTCTTCGTCAGAAATTTGAAAAGACAGGCTACTTTGTCCCTAAGTCTGAAAAATTCTTCCTTGGTAAAGATACCAATAACATTGAATTGTGGTTTGAAGAAGCATGAAGTGGGAAAAAATTCTAAGAAAAATAGAAAATCAAATTGAGGCAGGGATTTATCCCGGGGCCTCTTTTGCATATTATAAGGATGGTGAATGGAAAGAGTCTTATCTAGGATTGAGTGATCCAGAACGAGACTTGAAGACAGAAAGTGGTTTGGTTTATGATCTAGCCAGTGTGAGTAAAGTCGTGGGAGTGGGGACGGTTTTTACCTTCTTGTGGCAGCAGGGCACATTCGATATTGATCGACCGGTAACGGATTTTTTACCGGAGTGTGATTATCCTGATATCACTATACGGCAGCTTCTGACCCATGCCACAGACTTGGACCCCTTTATTCCCAATCGAGACAAGTTAAGGGCAGAGGAATTAAGAGAAGCCATGTTTCACCTCAACAGACGAAATCAGCCAGCCTTCCTATACTCGGACGTTCACTTTTTACTCTTGGGCTTTCTTTTGGAAAAAATCTTTAACCAAGACTTGGATCAGATTATAAAAAAACAAGTTTTGGAACCATGGGGGATGAAGGAAACGATGTTTGGTCCTGTTGAGCAAGCTGTACCAACAGTGAGAGGGGTGGAGGCCGGAAACATTCACGATCCCAAAGCCCGTCTATTAGGGAAACACGCAGGAAGTGCTGGTTTGTTTTCGACTGTTAAGGATTTGCAGATTTTTCTGGAACATTATTTGAAAGATGATTTTGCAGCAGAATTGAGCCGAAATTTTTCTCCTTTAGATGATAAGGAGCGGTCTCTATCATGGAATCTGGAAGGAGCTTGGCTCGACCATACGGGCTATACTGGTACCTTCATTATGTGGAATCGAGAGAAGCAGGAGGCGGCTATCTTTTTATCCAATCGAACGTATGAGAAGGATGAGCGTGCCCAGTGGATAGTCGATCGAAACCAAGTGATGGAAATGATTCGTCAAGAGGAGTAGGAAGAAGTATGTCAAAAACCGTAAAAGGAACTCTGTATACAGTAGTGGCGGGGATTGCTTGGGGCTTGTCTGGAACCAGTGGCCAATACCTGATGGCACACGGGATTTCGGCTCTGGTCTTGACCGACTTGCGTCTTTTAATCGCCGGGGGGGGGGTACTCATGGTCTTGGCTTATTCTACTGGAAAGGATAAAACGCTGGCCTTTTTAAAGGATAGAAAGAGTCTGCTGTCTCTTCTTATTTTTGCTCTGATTGGTCTTTTTCTCAACCAATTTGCCTATCTGTCTGCTATTCAGGAGACCAATGCAGGAACGGCGACGGTGCTTCAGTATGTTTGTCCTGTCGGGGTTTTGATTTATAGCTGCATCAAGGATAAGGTGGCGCCGACTCTGGCAGAGATTATTTCAATTGGTTTAGCAATTGGAGGAACTTTTCTTATTGCAACGCATGGGGAACTTGACCAGTTGTCGGTCACACCTGCTGGTCTTTTCTGGGGCCTCTTTTCAGCCTTGACCTATGCCCTCTATATTATCCTCCCTATTGCTTTGATTAAGAAGTGGGGAAGCATGTTGGTGATTGGTGTCGGGATGGTTATTTCTGGTGTAGTGGCTATTCCCTTCACAGGAGTCTTACAGGCCAGCATACCGACTAGTCTAGATTTTCTCTTTGCATTTGCTGGGATTATCATCATCGGAACGGTCTTTGCTTATACAGCTTTCCTAAAGGGAGCTAGTCTGATAGGCCCTGTTAAGTCTAGTTTATTAGCTTCCATAGAACCAATTTCTGCCGTTTTCTTTGCCTTTCTGATTATGAAGGAACAGTTTTATGCGATTGATTTTGTCGGTATGGCTATGATTTTACTAGCCGTGACCATTATTTCATTGAAAGATTTACTGTTGGAAATAAAGAGTAAGTAACTAAAAAATCCACTCAATCGAGTGGATTTTTTGTGTATAGATGATTAGTCTTTATTTTCGTGTGGCAAGATCAAGTTTAAGATAATTCCTGTCATGGCTGATAGAGCAGTACCTGAAAGTGTAACTGGGCCAAGTTTGAGGATAGCTCCACCAAGTCCAAGTACCAACATGGCACTGGCGATGATGAGGTTACGCATTTGGCTGAAGTCAACGCGTTCCTTAATCAAAACTTTCAAACCATTGCTGGCGATAACTCCGTAGAGAAGGATGGACATGCCACCAAGCACAGCATTTGGAATGGTTGAAATCAAGGCAGTGAATTTCCCTAGGAAGCTAAGAGCAATGGCGATGAAGGCCGCGTTACGGATAACAGAGACAGAAGCGATACGAGTCATCCCAATAACCCCTGTATTTTCGCCGTAAGTCGTATTAGCTGGTCCACCGAGGAAGGCTGATACAGATGTCGCGATACCATCACCAAGAAGCGTACGGTGAAGTCCTGGTTCTTTCAGGAATTGACGGCCACAGATTTGGCTTAAAACTGTGTGGTCTCCGATGTGTTCTGAAATGGTTACAATAGCGATTGGCAAGATGGCGATTGTTTCAGGACCGAAGTACAAGTTGTACTCTTTAAAGGCTCCACCTGTACTAAATGGCAAGTAGAAACCAGGAATTTCAAACCAATTGGCTTGAAGGACTGGGGTAAAGTCAACCAAACCAAGCATCATAGCGAAGATGTACCCACCGATGATGGCAAAGAGGAAAGGAATGATACGAAGGAAACCTTTTCCTTTTGTATTGATAAAGGCGGCAATCAAGAATGTAACAACGGCTACAAGGGCGTTTTTCCAGTTTCCGTCTGCTACGAGTCCAGCATTCGTTACAGCAGAACCAGCAAGACCAAGACCGATAACGATAATCATAGGTCCGATAATGATTGGGGGCAAGAGTTTATCAATCCATTTTGTACCTGCAAAACGAACACTTGCTGCTACAAGAACATAAACTAAACCAGTCAGGATAACTCCAGTTTGGGCAGCAGAGACATCGCCTCCCATTTCTTTCATGGCTAGAGACATAGCTGTGATAAAGGCGAATGAAGAACCTAGATAAACTGGAACCTTAAAGCCAGTAGAAATCATGTAGATAAGTGTTCCAATACCGGATGCAAAGAGAGCAACCGATACGGGCATTCCCAAAATTAAGGGAACGAGAATGGTTGCACCAAACATGGCAAATACGTGCTGGAAGCTTAGAAGAATTCCTTTACCAACAGAAGGACGTTGATCAACGTCTAGTAACAAGTCAACAGTTGATTCCTGTTTCATAAAAACCTCACTTTTGGGCACCAAAAAAGAGCCCATTATTTTGCAGCAATAGGCCCTCAGAGTAAGACTTTTTAAAAAATAGTTATCTTTTAAAAATTTATATAAATCTGCGCCTTCGTCACCTCACAGGATGACATTAAAAACCTTTGCTTAGGATAGTATAGCAGAAAAAATTCGTTTTGTAAACGAATTTTTCCCGAGCCCAGAAATACGAGAGCGAGGTTGATTTTGTAAATTCTTTAAAGTGGGCGTTTGTTGGGCATGCCAGCCTTTCTTGGGTACTTGTTAGGTGTTTCCTTTTTCTTTTCGACGACAGTGATGTAGCGCGGATCTCCATTTGGTAGGGCGTAGCTGAGATTGTCTTCGACCTTGCTGAAGAGGAGGTTGAGGGCATTCTTGGCTTCTAGCAATTCCTCAGGAGCATTGCTGGCCTTGAGTGCCAATAGTTTGCCGCCAACTTTAAGATAGGGAATGGTCAGCTCAGACAAAACCTGCATACGGGCAACCGCACGAGCCGTCACCACATCAAACTGGGCACGGAAGTTCTTATCTTGGGCAAAGTTTTCTGCCCGTCCATGGTAGAAGTGAACACCGTCCAAATCCAGCTCCTGAGCCAATAGTTGGAGGAAGTTGATGCGCTTATTTAGCGAATCAATGATGGTTACATCTAACTGAGGATAGAGGATTTTCATAGGAAGGCTGGGAAATCCTGCCCCTGCTCCGATATCAAGAAGTTTGATAGTTTCATTTGAAATCAAGCCTTGTAGGATGGGTGCAATCGAATCATAAAAGTGTTTGAGATAAACTTCTTCTTTGTCTGTAATAGCGGTCAGGTTAATCTTTTCATTCCACTCGACCAAGAGCTCAAAATACCGTTCAAATTGGTTCTTTTGCTGGTCCGAAAGTGGAAGATTTTGCTCAGCTAGTAGGCTGTAAAATGTTTCTGGTTTCATAGTAGTTTCCTTCTCTAGTATCATCTTATTTTACCATATTCGTTAAAATTTTGATATACTGGTAGTAATCTAAAAGCAGAAAGGAATAAGATTATGACTTGGATTATTCTTGGAGTTTTGGCTCTGATTGTTATTTTTGTGATTGTTAGCTATAACGGTTTGGTTAAAAATCGTATGCAGACCAAGGAGGCTTGGAGCCAGATCGATGTTCAGTTGAAGCGTCGTAATGATCTCCTCCCAAACTTGATTGAAACAGTCAAAGGCTATGCGAAATATGAAGGTTCTACCTTGGAAAAAGTGACAGAACTTCGTAGACAAGTAGCCGCAGCAACTTCACCGGCAGAAGCTATGAAGGCCAGTGATGCCCTTACCCGCCAGATTTCTGGTATCTTTGCAGTAGCAGAGAATTACCCAGACTTGAAAGCTAGTGCTAATTTTATCAAATTGCAAGAAGAGTTGACCAATACAGAAAATAAAATTTCATATTCACGCCAACTCTACAACAGTGTTGTCAGCAACTACAATGTAAAACTTGAAAGTTTCCCAAGCAACATCATCGCAGGACTATTTGGCTTTAAAGCTGCAGACTTCCTTCAAACGCCTGAAGAGGAAAAGGCAGTTCCTAAAGTTGACTTTAGCGGTTTAGGTGACTAAGATGTTGTTTGATCAAATTGCGAGCAATAAACGAAAAACCTGGATTTTGTTGCTGGTTTTCTTCCTACTCTTGGCCTTGGTTGGTTATGCGGTTGGCTATCTCTTCATGCGCTCAGGTCTTGGTGGCATGATTATTGCCTTGATCATCGGTCTTATCTACGCTCTGACCATGATCTTTCAATCGACAGAGATTGTCATGTCTATGAATGGGGCGCGTGAGGTTGATGAGCAAACGGCACCAGACCTCTACCATGTAGTAGAAGATATGGCCATGGTGGCCCAGATTCCTATGCCGCGTGTTTTCATCATTGAGGATTCTTCTTTAAATGCCTTTGCAACAGGTTCGAATCCGCAGAATGCCGCAGTAGCAGCAACGTCGGGTCTCTTAGCTATCATGAATCGTGAGGAGCTAGAAGCTGTTATGGGGCATGAAGTCAGTCATATCCGAAACTACGATATCCGCATTTCGACCATTGCTGTTGCCCTTGCAAGTGCCATTACCCTTCTGTCTAGTATGGCAGGACGGATGATGTGGTGGGGTGGGGCAGGTCGCAGACGGAGTGATAATGATCGCGATGGAAATGGTTTGGAGATTATCATGCTTATTATCTCTCTCTTAGCCATTGTTCTAGCACCTCTCGCAGCAACCTTGGTGCAGCTTGCCATTTCCCGTCAGAGGGAATTTCTAGCGGATGCATCCAGTGTGGAGCTGACCCGCAATCCTCAAGGGATGATCAATGCCTTGCGCAAGTTGGACAATAGCGAGCCGATGCATCACCATGTTGACGATGCCAGCAGCGCTCTTTATATCAATGATCCTAAGAAAGGTGGCGGGCTTCAAAAACTCTTTTATACCCACCCACCTATCTCAGAACGAATCGAACGCTTGAAACACATGTAAAAAAAATCCAGAGAGATTTCTCTGGATTTTTGCTATGTTCAAAAATTATAAATCTTGTAAATCGACGACTTCCAAACCATTTTCTGTCAAACGATAGATACTCGTACAGACCTCTTTTAAGAAACGTCGATCATGTGAAACAGTGATCAGACCGCCAGGATAAGAGGCAAATAGTTTTCTGATCTCGGGTTGGGAAGTTGGTGAGAAATTTCGGGTAGGCTCATCCAGAAGGAGAAAGTTTGGTTTGCGCAACACTAAATCCAAAAGTAGGAGTTTACCTTGTTGCCCGCCAGATAGGGAGCGGATTTGGTGGTGCATCTCTGGATAGCTGAAATTGAGACTGGCTAGGTGAGATTGGATTTTCTGTAGTTCCTCTTTTTCCCCAGTTTGGCTGAGATAGGCTACTGGAGATAAATCCAATTGTAGTTTTTTATGGTAATCTTGTGGCATAAAACCAAGTGAAAATTTACTCTTGGAGACTACCTCCAAGGATAGTTGTTTAGAAAAACACTGGGTTTATCTAACGGAGAATGGGGGATTCGAACCC
>NZ_AJRE01000045.1:0-21823 GCF_000296955.1 Streptococcus sp. GMD4S | reverse complement strand
GACATTCTGTCATTTCTCCTTAAAATTTTTTAAATACAGTCTATTATAGCATAAACCACGGTTAATTTTCAAGTAATGAATGCGCTTTTCAATGATGCTAAAGGTACTTGCTTGCTTCCCTGATACTGAGTTCAGCCATTCTTTCCCTGTTTTTTTCGATGAAGCTTGCTACCCATTCCGGATTGGTTTTGGAGTAGTCTCTTAGGGCCCAACCGATGGCTTTGTTGATAAAAAATTCGGTCTGGTCCAGATTATTGAGCAGGATCTTTTCCATTAGTTGAACATCCGTCTTCTCTTTTCTTAACAACTGGTGGTCAATAGCGACTCGCCTCAGCCAGATATTGTCTGATAGGCTCCATTTGAGGATGATTTCTCCCAGTTCTGGCTTGTCATATACCAAACTTCCTACTACTCGGTCTAGGATATCTACTGTGTCCCACCAGGATTTGGTTACGACTAGACGCTCAAGCTTAGGCAAATCGTTCTCCGTCAAATAAGACTGCATAGCTTTCAAATAGTTGGCAGCCACATATTGATATTCTCTAGCATCCTTTTCCCAGCAAGTGTCTACAAAATCCCAATAGATGAGCTTTGTTTTTTTCGCACTTGGAAAGTATTTTTTGTAGAGGGCATTTCTTTCAGGAGCTGCAATACCTAAAAAGGAAAATTGGTATCGCATATAGGCTTCCATTGGGCCTGCTTTCTCAGGATCTTTCGCCGCTTCTAGCTCCTCAAGTAAATCTGCAAGACTCATCTAAAAGTCCTCCCGCCCTACCAAGTGGTGTTGAAAGGCATAGACCGCAGCCTGGGTGCGATCGCTGACCTCAAGCTTGGCTAGAATGTTGGATACATGGGTCTTGACCGTCTTGAGGGAGATAAAGAGTTCATCTGCAATGCGCTGATTTTCGTAGCCCTTGGCAATCAGTTGAAGCACATCTCGTTCACGCGCAGTCAGATCCTCATGAAGTTCCATATGATTGCGGTGGTATTCGACCTTCTTGCTGACCTCTTGTTCAATAGCAAGCTCTCCAGCAGCAACCTTACGAACAGCGTGCAGCAATTCGTCTGCACTAGAAGTCTTGAGCATATAACCTTTGGCACCCGCATTCAAGACAGGCATGATTTTTTCATTGTCTAGGTAAGAGGTCACAATCAAAATCTTGGCTTCAGGCCATTCTTTGAGAATAGCCAGGGTTGCATCAATCCCATTCATCTCAGGCATGACAATATCCATGACAATGACATCTGGACGCAGTTCCAAGGCCAACTCAATACCTTGAGCCCCATTGGCAGCCTCGCCCACAACTTCCACATCGTCTTGGAGATTAAAATAGCTTTTCAAGCCCAATCGGACCATTTCATGGTCATCTACCAGTAAAATTTTCATCTCTACTCCTTTATGATTCCTTGTCTAGCAGGGGAATACGGATATCGACCGCCAGTCCTTGCTTAGGTGCTGTCAAGAGTTGAACCGTTCCTGCCATATCTTCAACCCGCTCCTTGATGTTTCGCAGTCCATAACTCAAGTCATCTAAACTCCCTAACTGGAAGCCAATCCCATTGTCCACCACCTTTAGTTGCAATTCAACATCTGTCTGATAGAGGTAGACATCTAAGCAAGATGCCTGGGCATGGCGGAGGGTATTGCTGATCAACTCCTGCAAAATACGAAAGATATGCTCTTCAATCTTCTTGGGCAATTTAGACACATTCTGCTTGAGACTAACCTTGAGATCACTCTTGTCCTCTAGCTCTTTTAAGAGGATTTGAATCCCCTCAACCAAACTCTTCTCTTCCAACTCAACAGGTCGCAAATGTAGGAGCAAGACCCGCAAATCTTTCTGGGCTGTTTCAAGGATAGCTGCAACACTTTGCAACTGGGTCTGCATCTTTTCTCTATCCAGCTTCAAAGCCTGCTGGCTGACACCTGATAAAATCATATGAGCCGCAAACAACTCCTGACTAACTGTATCGTGCAAGTCACGTGCAATCCGCTTTCGTTCCTTCTCGATGATTGCTTCTTCCTTGACCAGGCTTTGATTTTCAGCCTTTTGAACAGCCTCTGTCAAGAGGTTGAGCTTGCCAGACAAGGACTTAAAACTAGCATCCAAGTCTGGATCTGCAAAGGCAACCACCTCTTTTCCTGCTAGCAGTCGCTTGAGATTGACTTGCATTTTTCTGCGAGAGACTTCTTCTATCACGCGCCAAAAGAGGACAAAAAAGAATGTCATGGAAAGGCTAAAGACCAAGATCAAGAAGATGAGTTTCTCTGTTTTCTCGATATCCCGTAGCAAATAGGACCAGTCTAGTTCAAAAATATCAAGTAAACTATTAGTCAAAAAGAGGATAAAGAGGAAAGAAGTCAGGCCGATTAACAGATAAGATTGCTTTTTCATCCTCTGACCACCTCCACATCGCCAACCATAGTAGTTAGGAAAATCTTGACGCTCTTGTTACTCTTGAGGTAGTCTCTGGTTTCCTGATGATAATGTTCATTACGAAGGGCTCGCTTAGGCTGATGAAGGAAGGTAAGATCTCCATAGAGGCAGTTGACACTGAGACTGATTTCCACATCTACAGGTACGATAATCCTAGTCGTTCCGATCATCTTTCTAAGGATAATGACATTGTCATGATTGGTTAGGATAACTCTTTCCAAATGAATGGTGTCCTTGCCCATGAGGCGAAAGAGGTTGATATCATCAAATTGGCAGGTCTGGTGGCTAGAAAAATGATGGAGATTGCCAAACCAAGGATTGCGTTCATTTTTCACCGTTACCACCTCTTCAAAGACCAAGTCGGTCTCCTCTCTTTCTTGATTCATCATCGGATAGAGAAGAAAGAGACTGTATATGACCGCTACAAAGATGGCTAAAATCACAAAGGGATTGAGCATGACGATGAAAAAGAAAAGAATGGTTGCTACAAGGAGGAAAACGTTGTTGCCCTCTTTACCTGTATAATAACGAAGCAAAAGCAAAAAGAGGAATAGAATCAGCAGAAAACGCGAAAAATGCTCTGATACCATCAAAATCAGAGCTCCCGTCAAGAGACAGGCTTCGATAAATAAAAAGATTTGAAATTTTTTCATAGACGCATCCTCTCCCTTCTATTTTATCACAATTCAAAAAAGTCACCTCGGTCTGAGGATGGAAAAAGGCGATGGGACAGAAATCGCTCGTAGAAGCTAGGTTTCATCAACTCACCACAGTTGACAAAAGGCTACAAAAAAGGGCGGGATTCTTGTCCCGACCTCACTACATCTGATCTTTTGCTTCTTTTAGTTTACCATAAAGAATATAGTCTACGTTTTGCAGATCCGCTATGGTGGCACAGTTAAGGGCACACATGATCAAGCGTAAATCTTCTTTCCAGCCTTGGACAATGCTAATCACCTCTTCGACGGAGTAGGTTTCAATCAACTCAAGAACGGTACGTGACAGTCCTATAGCCTTGGCACCAAAGACCAGGCACTTAATCATATCAAGAGGATTTCGAACCCCTCCGCTGACCAAGAGTTCGACCTTTTCTTTCCAGTCTTGGGCATTGAGGAGGGCTTGCATGGTGGACTGGCCCCATTGATTGAGGTAATCACGCTGACCACTGCGACGGTTTTCGATATAAGCAAAGCTGGTACCACCACGACCCGACAGGTCAACCGTTCGAACACCCAATTCATAGGCTCGTTCGATGGTCTTCACATCCATCCCAAAACCTACTTCCTTGAGAATAATAGGAACGGGGATTTGCTTGCTATAGTCTGCCAGATGCGATTGCCAGCTTCGAAACTTTCTTTCTCCCTCTGGCATGAGCAATTCCTGCATAACATTGACGTGCACTTGTAAAAGAAGAGGATTCATCTCTTGCACAGTCTGAAGTCCCAACTCAACAGGCTTGTCCAAGCCAATATTGGTTCCAAGAAGGAGATTTGGATGGCTAGACTTGACAGAAAATGAATCATCTGTAGGATCCTTGAGGGCTGCGCTATAAGAACCCGTCACGAACAAAATCCCACAGGCTTCCGCCACCTGAGCTAGTTTTTGATTGATTTCTCGTCCTTTATCACTTCCACCTGTCATGGCATTGATATAAAAAGGAAAATCCCACTTTCGACCAGCAAATTCTGTGGAAAGATCGATTTCATCCAGGTCGTAAAGAGGCAAGGAAGAATGAATCAACTCCACCTCATCAAAGCTGTTATAGGAACTTTTCTGCTCAAGGGCATAGCGGATGTGCTCATCCTTACGATTTGTCGTCATGTCCTATCCTTTCTTGGTATAAGAGCTCAATCTCCAGATCGGCCCAACGATTTTTTAAGGTTTCAGTTGATTGCTCATCAAAACTCAAGGCAATCCCACAGTCACCACCACCAGCGCCACTACTCTTGGCAACAGCCTGCAAATCTTGACTGGCTTCTTTCAACTGTCTCAGCGAAGGTGTGTATATATCTAGGCTCAAGCCTTCTAAAAGCTGACTGGCTGTTTCCACCTGCTCGATAATTTTTTCTGCATTCCCCTGCTCCAAGGCTTCTACCAAAGCAGCAACCGTTGCTTTTGAGGAACTTAAAAAATTCTGGTCTATGTTTCGCTTGATTTGCTGGACCATTTGACTCGATACGGCTACTTCCTTGGTCCATCCAACTAGGAAATCACATTCTAGACCTGGTTTTACTTGTGAGATAGAAAAGCCCCAAGCACGCTCCAAAACTGTTGCCAAGCTTTCTTCTTCCAACCAAGTAGCTATCTTCTTTCGATCAAAAGACTGGTAGAGAACCAAATCCTCTGCCACAATACAGGCAAGGTCTCCCATAGAGCCATTGTCGCCTCGCTTGAGTAAGACCGCGCTAGCCAGCTTGAATAAGAGATCCTGATCAATTGAAAGATTATACAGAGCCAGCAGGGCCTTGATCACCAAGACAACGACGCTACCACTAGAACCCAGACCAAACTTTTTGCCTTCCCGTTCCATTTTGCCACGGATTTCCAAAGAAAAAGGTCTCAAGGTTTGCCCACGATAAACGAGGAAATCTCCCACTAAAGCAATCGTTTCTTGAATCAAACTGTAGTCAGGATTTGGCGTCAAGTCCACTGCAAAATCAAACAGATCTGAGTAGATACGGTAGCTGTCAGAAAAAGCAATCTCAGCCTTCATATAGATGGGGATGGCCTTTATCAAGGCCATCTGCCCTGGCTCTAGAATAGCATATTCACCTGCCCAATAAAGTTTTCCGCAAGTTTTAACAGCAATCATCTTGGCTCAAATCCTTTGTTTTTGACACAATCAAGCGGTAACGTTGACCAAAGACTTCTGACAAATGCTCCAAGTCTTTCTCCTGACAGAGAACCTTGACATTGGGGCCAGCATCCATGGTAAAGTAACAGGCTTCCCCTTGCTCACGAAGTTGACGGACAAAGTCCATGGCCTCATAAGTCGCATCCGTCAGATATGAAAAGGCTGGACTAGCAGTTTTGGTCGTAGCGTGCATGGCTAGGGCATTTTTCTCAGTCAATTCCCCAACTTTGGTAAAGTCATTTTCCTTGAGATAAAGCAGCATATCTTGATAATCTTTCTCAGACTGACGCACCCAGTCATCAAAGGTCGTCGAGGTTTCCACACAGAGTTTCATCCCATCACGGCTAGAGATTGGTTTTTTCTTGTCCTCTAGCACCAACATGATCATGGCTAGTTTCAAGTCTGTCTCTACAGGGTAAATTTCCCCACTATCCTTGTCCCAGGCCCCTAGTGGTCCATAAAAACTCCGAGAAGAAGAGCCTGAGGCAAACTTAGCCTCCTGCGCCAACTGGCTCCGATTCAAACCAAGCTGAAAATAAGCATTGCAAGCCTTGACCAAGGCGGACAAACCGCTAGAACTGGAGGATAAACCCGCTGCAGTCGGCATGTTGTTTTGGGTATCGATACGGACAAAACCCTCACCTGCTGGACGATAGCGGTCGATGATTTTGCTCATCTTGGCATGCTCCGCCTCATTTTGGAGCTGACCATTGATATAAAAGGCATCCGCCGTCGCATGGGCTTGTAGAGGCGACAAGGTCGTCTCTGTATACATATTTTCCAAAGTCAGAGAGATACTGCTAGTAGCAGGAACCATCTCTTTTTCTTTTTTCTTTCCCCAGTATTTGATAATGGCAATATTTGCGTAGGAACGTACTGTTACAGGCTTTCGATCCATGTCTGAACAGCTCCTTTCTCTTCTAATCGTTTTGCTAGTTCTTCTGCTTGATCCAGATTGGCTGCCAAGGCGATAATACAGCCTCCTAGCCCACCACCGCTCATCTTGGCACCCAGAGCTCCGTAGCTAAGAGCCGTTTCAACGAGGGAATCTGCCTCAGGGCTGCTGACACCAATTTCTTTTAAATGTAAATGCGCTTGACTGAGGATTTGTCCCAGTTTTTCAGCATCTTTTGTTTTTATCGCATCTTCTGCCTGCTGGGTCAATTCTCCCAAGGCATGCAAAAACGGTAGGGCATCCTTCCCCTTGCTTTGAACTACTTGGATAGCTTCACGAGTGTGACCATACACGCCCGTATCTGCAATGACCAAATAAGCGGATAGATCCATCTTAAGCTCTGTAAATCCAAGGTTCTTGATAAAGCGAATAGGCTTGTCGCTGAGACAGGTCTTAGCATCCAAACCACTCGGATTCAT
The DNA here is from genome assembly GCF_000296955.1 of Streptococcus sp. GMD4S. Lineage (NCBI taxonomy): Bacteria > Bacillati > Bacillota > Bacilli > Lactobacillales > Streptococcaceae > Streptococcus > Streptococcus sp. GMD4S. Next base: position 15,157 of record NZ_AJRE01000045.1, on the reverse strand, counting down.
ATGGGCAATCATCTCAGCCCGATTGACCAGGATTTCCAATACATCATGAGGCAGGTCGGCTTGGTAGTAGTCAAATACCGCACGAATAGCTGCTATGCTGATAGCAGCTGACGAACCCATTCCCCGTTTTTCAGGGATAGCCGAGTCAATCACACATCGAATGCAGGCTTCTTTGATATCCAAATACTCCAGCGAAGCATAAACTGCCATGGACAAGGTATCCTCCTCATAAAGACGCCACGGGCTTTCAGCAGGGACCACCTTACAAGTCACTTCCACCTCTATGAGAGGCAGAGAAATAGCAGGATAGCCGTAGACTACCGCATGCTCCCCTATTAAAATAATCTTACTATGTGCCTGACCGACACCAACTTTTTTTGTCATGTTTTCCTTTAACCAGACGGAAAGACCGTCTCATTTCATACAGTAGTATTTTCTCCTATCTATTTTATTATATTTTCACAAAAAAAGCGATTGTTTCCTTCACAATCGCCTCTTTCATTATTGAACCCATTCGCCATTATAGTCGACAGAATAGCCTTCTACAGTCGTATTCACTGCTAAGGCACCTGAACTATAAGCGTAGTACCATTTGCCATTAACCTGGAACCAGCCTGTCTTCATATCGCCATTACTTGCGTTTAGATAATACCAAGTCGAGCCTTCCTGATACCAGCCAGTCGCCATAGATCCTGATGAACGGAGGTAGTACCACTTGTTCCCAAGGTATTGCCAGCCCGTTTTCATATCACCATTTTCAGCATCTAAATAGTACCAAGTTGAGCCTTCCTGATACCAACCAGTTGCCATGGCTCCTGATGAACGGAGATAGTACCATTTATTACCAAGATGTTGCCAACCTGTTTGCATGATGCCAGTTGTTGGATCTAAGTAGTACCACGGAGCAGGTTTGCTTCTATCAATACCAAAAGTAACATGGAAATCTTGAGTCCAACCCTTAGCAACTTCACCAATTGGTAGTGGATTGTAAGAATCATCGCCAGAAATTCCTAGCTTATTTAAATAATACCAATTACCGTCTTCATAAGTCCAACCTGTCTTTACAGCATAATTATTATCAAAATAATAAGTTCTCTTTTCAGGAGATGGAGGATATTGTTCACCATATACTTTTCCTGTATTTTCAGACGTTTTTGCCTCTAGTACTTGTTTATCTGTTTGTTCTAGCAAAGCACCATCTGAGCTAAAATAATACCATTTTTGTTGGAGTCCGATTTCATTAACTGGTTGGTTATCTAATAAATTATCACGATAACCTGTTCCAGGAATTTCTAAGTATTGCCATCCAACTACCATTTCTCCTTTATCACCAAAATAGTAAGTTTTACCGTCTATTTTATGCCAATAGATTGCTTTATGATCATCTTTTACATAATATTTTCTATTATCCTTATCAACAAATTGGCCACCTGTTATGTCCGCAAATACAGTATTAGTAGCTAGCAAACCAAAGAAAAATGTTGCTAGTGCGACTTGCATCATTTTTTTCAAAAGCTTCATTTGTATCTCCTCCAACATTAAATCCACTCACCAGATGAAGCAAAGTTATAAACTTTACCATCGATAGTTTGGCTACCTGTAACCATTGCTCCAGAGGAATTGAGATAATACCAGTTTCCATTTACTTTTGTCCAACCTGTCTTCATATCTCCATTACTTGCATTTAGGTAGTACCAAGTTGAACCATCTTTCACCCAACCAGTTGTCATAGCTCCTGATGAACGGAGGTAGTACCACTTATTGCCAAGTTGCTTCCAACCAGTTTGCATGATACCAGTTGTTGGATCTAGATAGTACCAAGCTGAACCATCGTTTATCCAACCTGCACGTCTTTCACCACCAATATAGTTTTCTCCATTAATTTCCGTTTTAGCTAGATAATACCAATTAGACTGGTCATAAAGCCAACCTGTCTTTAAAGAATGATTTTGATTAAAGTAATAGTTCGTGTAAAAACTCTTCTCTTCTTTATCTTCCGGATTTGTACGTTTTTCCCCATACTTTCTTCCAACACTGTCTTTAGTTTTAATCTCTAATGCTTTCCAACCAACAAACTCTTGTAGCACTCCATTTTTATCGAAGTAGTACCACTCTGGCATTGGGGAACCTTCTAATCTTATGCCATTAGGGTAAGGACCAATTGTATATCCTTTAACTGGCATTGGAATGTATTGCCAACCAACAACCATTTCACCATTATAATCAAAATAATAGGTCTTGCCATCAATCACTCGCCAGTCCGTTTCTTTGATGTCACCCTTCTTGTAGTAGGTTCTACCATTTTCTTGGACAAATTGCCAGCCTTCTGAATCAGCATCATCCGCAAAGACGGTGCTTGTCGCTAGCAAAGCAAAGAAAAAGACGGCTAGTCCAACTTGCATCATTATTTTAAATCTTTTCATTAGATCTTTCCTCCATAACTGATTGTAGCAAAGACTTTATTGTATGTCAATATATAGAAATTTCTCAAAAAAAGCAGTTACACAACTGCAACTGCTTTTCTATTCTTGCATGGTGTACCCAACACCACGCACGGTTTTAATGTAGCTTTTTTGACCTTTTACATCAAGCTTGCTACGTAGATAACGGATATAAACATCCACGATATTGGTTTCTGTCGCACTTTCGTACTTCCAGACACTTTCCAACAACTGCTCACGAGTCAAGACCTTCTTGCTTCCCATGAGAGTAGCCAAAAGGTCATACTCACGGCGCGTTAGAGCAATCATCTCCTCGCCACGATAAACGGTATGATGTTCTACATCCATACGCAAATTGCGGTAAGACGTTGGGACCTTCATCTGACTACAGTGTTGGTCGATAAAGTCCCGACCTCGGAAAATCGCTGAAATACGAGCCACCAGCTGATCAATAATCACTGGCTTATAGATGTAAGAAACGGCGAAGCGCTGGATTGTCTCAATCTGGTCTTGCAATTCTTCGCGATGGTCCAAGACCATAATCACTGAGGCAGGTTTTGTCCGACTCAGCCTCTCTGCAAAATCCTGGGCCGTCATATCCCCCAGACGAGCATTCAGTAAAATCAAGTCATAATCTGTCTGGAGAGCCATGGAGAGGGCTTTTAGCCCCTCCTCGACCAGATCAACACGGTATTGCTCTTTTTGGAGTTCCAGACTGAGAAAATGAGCGAGATTTCGTTCTTTCTCAAGTAATAAAATCCGTTTCCCCATGGCAGACCTACTTATTTTTCGTCATACCAAGAGTAGTGGAATGTTCCTTCTTTGTCTTTACGTTGGTAAGTGTGGGCACCAAAGTAGTCACGTTGCGCTTGGATCAAGTTAGCTGGAAGGTCTGCTGAACGGTAGCTATCAAAGTAAGTAATAGCTGCTGAGAAAGTTGGCACTGGTACACCAGCTTGAACAGCAAGAGCTACGATATCGCGCACTGCTTGTTGGTACTTGGCAGTAACATCCAAGAAGTACTCATCCAAGAGAAGGTTAGCAAGATCAGCATCGCGGTTGTAGGCATCTGTGATCTTTTGCAAGAAACGAGAACGGATGATACAGCCATCACGCCAGATAGAGGCGATGTCCGCAAATGGCAAGTTCCAGTTGTTTTCTTTAGAAGCTACACGCAATTGAGCAAAACCTTGTGCGTATGAAATGATTTTTGAGAAGTAAAGGGCTTGACGGATCTTTTCGATCAACTCAGCTTTGTCACCTTCAAATTTGAAATCAGCTGGTTTTGGAAGGACCTTGCTAGCATGTACACGCTCTTCTTTGTATGTGGAGATGTAGCGGGCAAATACTGACTCAGTAATCAGTGACAATGGCACACCAAGGTCAAGAGCTGATTGGCTAGTCCATTTACCAGTTCCTTTGTTTCCTGCAGCATCCAGGATGTAGTCTACGATTGGTCCATCTTGACCTTCATCGTCTTTACGGCTCAAGATATCAGCTGTGATTTCGATCAAGTAGCTGTCCAACTCTCCCTTGTTCCACTCAGTAAAGATTGCAGCCATATCTTCTGCAGAAAGGCCAAGCAAGTGTTGCATCAAGTCATAGCTTTCTGCGATCAATTGCATATCACCATACTCGATACCGTTGTGGACCATCTTCACATAGTGACCAGCTCCATCAGGACCGATGTAAGTCACACATGGTTTTCCATCTTCTGGTGCTTTTGCAGAGATTTCTTCAAGAACATCAGCTACCAATTCGTAGGCTTCTTTTTGTCCACCAGGCATGATAGAAGGACCTTCAAGGGCACCCTTTTCACCACCAGAAACACCTGTACCGATAAAGTTGATCCCTGAGTTTGCTAGTTCTTCATTACGACGGATAGTATCTTTGTAGAAAGTGTTTCCTCCATCGATCAAGATATCACCCTTGTCAAGGTGGGGAAGAAGAGCTTGGATAGTTGCGTCTGTACCAGGTCCTGCTTGAACCATCAGCATGATACGACGAGGTTTTTCGATTGAGTTTACAAAGCTTTCCACGTCATAGCTTGGCACAAAGTTCTTTTCAGGATGGCAAGCAATTACGTCTTCTGTTTTTTCTTTACTACGGTTGTAAATGGCAACTGTATAACCACGAGATTCGATATTTAGGGCAAGGTTACGACCCATTACGGCCATACCAACGACACCAAAGTTAGCTTTTGTCATGTGACACTCCTCTTGTTTAATATGTTTTATTTTATCATTTTTACCTATGAAAGGAAAGAATTTTGTAACGGAGTCCTAGTAGTCCAAGTCATCTGCATGACCAGAACCATTCCCTACAAAGTAACCTGTCTTACAGTTGAGGGTGAAGAGATAGGTTCCATCTGGTTTATAGAGGTTGTAATAACCATTTCCGTTTACGATATTGACACGTTCTAGGATATATTGATTCCCAGTGATATAGCCACGAGCACGTGATGTTGCTAGGACTTGTTCCAATACACCATCCGCAAAGGTCCAAGCAGGGTTGTTGCTATCATCTACAGCTGATTGGTTGTACGGTACACGACTAGCACTTCTTTGAAGATTAACCCCATCGCCAGACAAACCACCATTTGTGTCTCTAGCTGGTGCCGTAGTGCTGGTTGAAGGTGTCGTACCGCTTGCATTGCTTTCTGTAGCTGAACTTGAGCTTGCTTGACTCGTGCTAGAGCTTGAACTTGAGCTGGAAGCACTGGTTTGTTGGCTCTTGCCAAGACTAATGGCCTTATCCAAGAGTTTGTCTAGTTCTGTGTTGCCTGTCTTAATTTCTGTAAATTTAGCGTCCGCTTTGGCTTTCGCATTGGTATCCAAGACACCGTCCGTAATAGCTGGGCTTTCAAAGAGGGCATTAACATCTTGAATGGCCTTGATTTGAGTTGCTAGGCTATCATATCTTGACTTAGCTAGTGTATAATCACGGCTACCTTCTAACTTATCTAGCAAGGTTTTCAGTTGGCTCAATTTATCAAACTGGCTGTTTTTCAGAGCAGTCTTATTAGCATCTGTATAGAAAGTATCATAGAGATCATTGAAGTCTTTCAAAGCTGTTTGTGTCCCTTGATCATCCGAAGAGGCTGATTGAGAAGACTGGATTTCTTGGTTTGAACGAGATACTTGACGGTAGACATAATATGTTCCAGCAAGCACAAGGATTGCAGCTACTACCGAAGCAATGATGATGACACCTTTCTTCTTAGAGCCTGTTTCAGGTTCTGTTTGAGCCGAACGTGATAGAGGTGTATAGGTCTCCTCTTCTTGTTCCTCATTTATTTGCTTGGGCTCTGTTTCTGTTAAAACGAGAGGCTCTATTTCAGCATTTTCTTCATCTTGAAGTGGTGGAACAAACTGAGTAGTCTCTTCATTTTCTATCTCTTCAATAGATTCCTCAGCAACCAGGTCTGAATCGTCTACCTGATCAGAAGATTCACTTGATTCACGAACTTCTTGGATCATTTCCTCTAGGTTTTGAGTAGAAGTCAGTTCTTCTTTTTTAAACTGACGAGTTTCAAACTTGTCAGCTTCAATCTCTTCACGGTGTTGTTTGATGTATTTGTCTAAGATACTGTCCTCAGGCAATACTCCAGCCTCCACCTCTTCATTCTTACGAATGACTTGACCAACAGTCAAGTCTTTTGCTTCGTCAAAGTCGAATTGTGGTTCTTGATGTCCTTTTTTATGACGATCACGTCTTTTCTTACTCATGAGTTCACCTTTCTATTTTACCTCTTGGCGTTTGACACGCTGACCAAAGTATTGATACAAATCCACTTTTAAGGTCCCATTATAGAGTTTTCGTTTTTTATCAGCTGGACTTCCGTACTTACTTTCAAAAGCTTCGTCACTTGTCAGGATAAACTTACTCCACGTTTTCAGTGGTGCAAAGACCTGTCCCATCTCAGCATAGAGCTTGGTAACTCCTGCATCATCAGACAAACGTTCCCCATATGGTGGATTGGAAATGATAACGCCATTAATCTTGTCTGTGCGTAAGTCCTGCACCCGCATTTGCTTAAAGGTGATATCACCTGCGACACCTGCTGCTTGAGCATTTGCCTTGGCAATTTCCACCATGCGAGCATCGATATCACAGCCCATAATGTCCAGCTCAAGTTCACGATCCATTTTCTTAGCCGCCTCTGTGCGAACCTCCTGGATTAGCCGATCGCTGACCCAGTTCCATTCTTCAAAAGCAAAGGAACGGCGAAGTCCTGGAGCCATCTTTCTAGCAATCATAGCCGCCTCGATACAGAAAGTTCCTGAACCACAGGTCGGATCAATCAAGGGCTTGTCTGGATACCAATTAGATAGTTGTAAAATGGCCGCCGCCATATTTTCCTTGATTGGCGCTCCACCCTTTTCCGTACGATAACCACGTTTAAAGAGACTGGATCCTGTCGTGTCAATCATGACAGTTGCCACATCTTTCAGGATAGATACCTCGATCTTAAACTCGGGACCAGTCTCCATCAAGGGAACTCCTTCTGGGCGGGCATAGTGTTTTTGTAATTTCTTCACAACAGCCTTCTTGGAAATAGCCTGAACACTAGGCTCGTTGTGGAGTTTAGACTTCACACATTTTGCCTTTGATATCGGGAAACGTGCTCCTAGCGGGAGATAGTTTTCCCAATCTAGAGCAAAAACACCTTGAAAAAGCTCTTCAAAAGTCTTAGCAGGAAAACTTCCGACTACAATCTTGATGCGATCCGCTGCACGAAGCCAAAGATTGGTCTCGATGATTGCCTTCACATCTCCTTGAAAGCGGACACGCCCATTTTCAACCTGGCAATCATAACCAAGGTCTCGCACCTCACGTCCAACGACAGCCTCAAGACCCGCCGCAGCAGTTGCGATTATATTAAATTGTTCTTTCATTTCTAGTCTTGCAAGACCTTTCTCTTGTTCACTTTAAAAAATGAGGTTGAGAAAGATTTCTCAGCCCCAACCTATATGCAATTTTCTATAAGCCATGTTTTGTTCCAGAAGTGACTAGGACCACTTCCTTCGATAATCATCTGTCTACCGCTAACAGCATAAATCTGCTAGCAGTCAGAGTACTACGTTCGTTTCCGTGCACTCCATGCCCCGACCAAAATTTGGGTTGCTAGCTTGAGGGGTTTACCGCGTTCCACTCTCTCTGTTTCCAGAAAGACTCCGTCACTGTGGCACTTTCAAGCCTATTCTGACCTATCCGAAGACTTAGCCATTTCGACTGCCGTAACGATTTCTCGTCCCTAGGCTTATGGATTCGCCTAGCACAAACACTACAGGCATCACAGCCTGTGCTAGCATGGACTTTCCTCATGAAAAGAGAAACTCTTCACGCGATTATCCAAAAATTGCACTCATTCCTTAGTCAATTATAAATCTTGGTTGTCTAAGATTTGCTTACCAAATACTTCTTTTTCGAGACGATTTAAGCGTTTCAAAATATCAAAGTTTGTCATTGAAGTAGAAGCTGTTACTTCAATAGAATCTGGTTGAGTTGGCGCTACCTGTGGTTTATGAGATAATTCTTCCTTCAAATCAGCAATCTCTTGACGAAGGGATTTGACCAAAGCTGCGTAGGTTTCATAATCCTTAATCACATCGTCTAGGAATTCATCTACCTCTGCTTTGCTGTATCCACGTACTTCACGTCCAAATTCTTGTTCAAAAATATCTTTCGCTGAAAATATAATACTTGCCATGTCTCTCTCCATTCTGGGTTGCTAGTATTATTATATAAAAAAAGACAAGTAAAAATCAAGGTCAAAGGCTTACTTTTCAGAAAAATTTTCTACTATTTCATTCAAGTCCTCAAATGTTAATCTTCTTGTAACATAGTCCGCTTGATTTTTCATCATTTGGTAAAAATATCGTAACTTGGTTTCGTTTTCTTCGTCGTAAAAAAGGTAACAAGTATCTGTATTTTCCAGCAGAAATTTCTGATAATCGCGTAATTGTCCCTTGTGCTCATATTGTGGATAGGCGTATTTGACAAAATCAACTAGCTTGAACTCACTCAATTTCGCTTGATTTGCTTCATTCCAATTACTGCCATGGGTTTCAAAATCAAAAATGGTCGCCAGCTGAAATCCATAGTCTGCTTTCATGTCTTTCGCTACCTGAAGCGCCCAGTACTCAAAGCCCAAAGTCCCTGTAAAGACAAGCCAGGTCACCCCATCCTCTGCTAGACGTTCCAGGTCTCTCCGAATGGCTGTTTTGATAATATCAACGCGAATATCCTTGTCATTAAAGAGACCAAGGTCGAAGGCTGAATAGCCTAAAATCAAGGCTGATGTCATTTTTAACCCTTTCTTTGTAAATTTATGATATAATAGAGTGATGTTATTGTACCAATAAGGAGAATTATGGTCAACTATCCACATAAAATTTCATCTCAAAAGAGGCAAGCACTCCTGTCACAAACTAAAAATTTCGCAAATCGGGGAATGTCTTTTGAAAAGATGATCAATGCTACGAACGACTACTATTTGTCGCATGGGTTAGCTGTTATTCATAAGAAACCGACTCCCATCCAAATCGTACGTGTCGACTATCCCCAACGAAGTCGTGCCAAGATCGTTGAAGCCTACTTTAGACAAGCCTCAACTACTGACTATTCAGGGGTTTATGATGGATACTACATCGACTTTGAAGCAAAGGAAACCAGGCAAAAACATGCGATACCGATGAAGAATTTTCATCTCCATCAGATCCAGCATATGGAACAAGTCCTTGCCCAGCAAGGAATCTGCTTTGTACTCCTTCACTTTTCTTCTCAGCAAGAAACCTACTTATTGCCGGCTATTGACCTCATCCGTTTCTATCATCAAGATAAGGGACAGAAGTCAATGCCACTTGGATATATTCGAGAAAATGGATATAGGATTGAGCCTGGTGCCTTTCCTCAAATTCCCTACCTCGACATTATCAAAGAACATTTACTAGGTGGTAAAACAAGATGAACAAACAAACTTTTCTGCGAATAGCTAAGTATGTCAGTATCAGTCTCTTAACTGTATTTATCGCAGCTGTAATGCTTGGTGGAGGTCTCTTCCTCTACTATGTTAGCAAGGCTCCCGAACTTTCTGAAAGTAAACTAGTTGCTACAACGTCAAGTAAGATCTATGATAGCAATGACGAGCTTATCGCTGATCTTGGATCGGAACGTCGAGTCAATGCCCAAGCAAACGAAATACCGACCGATTTGGTCAACGCTATTGTTTCGATTGAGGACCATCGCTTCTTTAATCACCGAGGAATCGACACGATCCGTATCCTAGGTGCTACCCTACGAAACCTTCGTGGTGGTGGAGGTCTGCAAGGAGCTTCCACCTTGACACAGCAGTTGATCAAGTTAACCTATTTCTCTACGTCAACTTCTGATCAAACTCTTTCTCGTAAGGCTCAGGAAGCTTGGTTAGCCGTTCAGTTAGAACAAAAAGCGACTAAACAAGAGATCTTGACCTACTACATCAACAAGGTTTACATGTCAAACGGTAATTACGGAATGCAGACAGCTGCCCAAAGTTACTATGGCAAGGATCTCAAAGATCTAAGTATTCCTCAACTGGCTCTCCTTGCTGGTATGCCTCAGGCTCCAAACCAGTATGATCCATACTCGCATCCAGAAGCTGCTCAAGAACGTCGTAATCTCGTCCTCTCTGAGATGAAGGGGCAAGGTTACATTTCAGCTGAGCAATATGAAAAAGCGATTAATACTCCGATTACAGATGGACTTCAAAGTCTAAAATCAGCTAATAGTTATCCTCCATACATGGACAACTATCTCAAAGAGGTAATCGATCAAGTCGAACAAGAAACAGGCTACAACCTCTTAACAACTGGTATGGACGTCTACACCAACGTTGATCCTAAAGTTCAACAACATCTCTGGGATATCTACAATACCGACGAGTATGTCAACTATCCTGACGATGAAATGCAAGTAGCTTCAACGATTGTGGATGTGACAAATGGGAAAGTTATTGCTCAGTTAGGTTCTCGTCACCAATCAAGCAATGTTTCCTTCGGAATCAACCAAGCTGTTGAAACCAACCGTGACTGGGGTTCTACCATGAAGCCGATCACAGACTATGCTCCTGCCTTGGAGTATGACATCTACGACTCAACTGCTTCGATTGTACATGATGTTCCTTACAACTATCCTGGAACAGATACCCCTGTTTACAACTGGGATAGAAGTTATTTTGGAAACATCACCATCCAATATGCGCTCCAACAATCACGGAACGTTACAGCCGTAGAAACCTTGAACAAAGTCGGTTTGGATAGAGCCAAGACCTTCCTAAATGGAATCGGTATTGACTATCCGGATATGCACTATGCCAACGCGATTTCAAGTAACACGACTGAGTCAAACAAAAAGTACGGAGCAAGTAGTGAGAAAATGGCTGCTGCTTACGCTGCTTTTGCTAACGGTGGTATCTACCATAAACCAATGTATATCAATAAAATCGTCTTTAGCGATGGTAGCTCAAAAGAATACGCTGATCCTGGTACTCGTGCCATGAAAGAGACGACCGCCTATATGATGACAGAAATGATGAAGACTGTCTTAGCATACGGAACGGGTCGTGGTGCTTATCTCCCTTGGCTACCTCAAGCTGGTAAGACTGGTACATCAAACTATACAGACGATGAAATTGAAAACTACATCAAAAATACTGGTTATGTAGCTCCAGACGAAATGTTTGTTGGTTATACTCGCAAATATTCAATGGCTGTGTGGACAGGTTACTCAAACCGCCTTACTCCTATCGTTGGTGATGGCTTCTATGTTGCAGCTAAGGTCTACCGTTCAATGATGACTTATCTGTCTGAGGATAACAACCCTGGCGACTGGACCATGCCAGAAGGCCTCTACCGAAGTGGTGAGTTCGTCTTTAAAAACGGTGCTCGTTCTGCATGGACTGCTCCTGCTCCGCAACAGGCCCCAACACCAGAAAGTTCGAGCTCGACATCAGAAAGTTCAACTTCACAGTCAAGCTCAACTACTCCAAGCACGAATAATAGTGCAAACAATAATACCAATAACCAGCAACCAAATACAACGCCTGGTCAACAAAACCAGAACCAAAATCAGAATCCTCAACCAGCACAACCATAACATTTATCACCCAGAGTTTTCTGGGTGATTTTTTCATAGCACTATTGCATTTATGTGCTTAACAAAAGCCTGAGAAGATGTCTTCTCAGGCTTTTTCTGTACTATAAACCTCATTGGGAAAGATAGGAAACGGATTTCGTAATCTTGTTAAGAGGTTTTACTAAATACTAGTCTTTCTTTGTTTTTGCTACAAAGAGAGCAGATAGGGCTAGGCTAACACCTGCTAGGAAGAGGGCTGTGTCAGATTGACTCTCACCTGTTGCTGGCAAGCTCTGTTTTGCTGTTTCTTGTCTAGCAATTTCTTGTTTATGATCTGGAGTCTTACCTTGATCAGAAACTAGAGTGCTAAGTTTAAACTCAGGTTTTTCTACTGTTGGAGCTGCTTGGCCTCCTACTGTTGCTAGCGGGCCTGTGTATTCTGGCAATTCATGCACTAGAGCCATCACTGCATTGACACCACCCTTGAACTCAGGTTTCTCTACTGTTGGAGCAGCTTGGTCACCTACTGTCGCTACGGGGCCTGTGTACTCTGGAAGTTCATGTACTAGGGCTTCAACTGCATTGACACCACCCTTGAACTCAGGTTTCTCTACTGTTGGAGCAGTTTGGTCTCCTACTGTTGCTAATGCGCCTGTGTACTCTGGAAGTTCATGTACTAGGGCTTCAACTGCATTGACACCACCTGTGAATTCAGGAACCTCAAGAACGGGTGCTGGTTCTTCACCCTTGCTTGATTGAACAGGTTCTTCTGTTAATTCTTGATAGAAGCTCGCCAATTCATAAAACTCAGCCTTGCCACCTTCCCAGACTAATTTGACGTCTAGAAGAGAGCCACCATTTCGGATAGCGAAGGTTTGGAGACTAGATGTAATGGCACCGAGGTCTAGCCAACTGTCTTGACCATCCTTGAGTGTTCTAGCAAGAACACGTGCCTTAGCTCCTTCAGGAAGACTGGAAACGAGACGAAGGTGGTTAGCTTTGGTTGGTTCAGACAAGTGATACACCAATTCGCCCTTGTCTTTTTCAGACTTGTAGCTGGTCAAGACTTTGCCGTCTACAAGATTATTATAAAGGTTGCCTTGGCTTTCTCCACTACTTCCTTCTACTGTTGGATCATTGATTGGTTTGACAAATTCACCATCGTTGATGACCAATTCTGTAAAGCCTACAAAACGGGCATCATAGTCTGCTGTATAGAGGACACGGAGATAGTTAGCTTTGACTGGTGTCGCCAATTTACCCTCGATATAGCGATTTCCTGGCATCTTAGAATCATGTGTCCAACCATCTGTCAATGAATCATCGTGTGTGCTATTGGCCACACCATCTCCTACTGTCACGACATCAGTCCAAGTTTTACCGTCTTGGCTGACTTGAATCTTACCATCACGAAGGTAGTTTTGAGTTCCGTCTTGGATGTAGGCTCTGATCTTCTTGATAGTGCGTTCGCTACCAAGTTTCAAGGTTACGTGGCCATCTTTACGGGCATAGTCTGAAAACTCAACGAAGTTGTTGTAAACACCGTCAAATAGTTGATCTAGGTTGTTCAGCTTACGAACATCATTGCTTCCGTATGTTGGATGAATACCCATTGTTGTAGATTCTAGTTTGGTTGGTTGTACTTCTTTGGTTGTCACAAGGAGAGAAGTGGCTGTCACAGCTTGTTCCTGATCTGTTTTATTGACCAAACGAACATAACGTACCAAGTGGCTCACTACAGATCTGTCAGTCAACTGGCTAGCCGGCGTCCATTCTTGCGCATTTGCAGAGTACTCTAGAGTAAGAGCAGGGTTAGCCTGACCTTGGAGCTGGATGCTCTTGATTTGATGGATACGGTCAAGCTTCATACCTAGATAGCTATGAGCAGGGAGTTTGGTTCCAGCTGGAATTTGAAGCTCGTAACTGCCCAAGCTATCCACTACTGGTGTTTCCTTCAAGGCGTCAACGTTGGTGTCTGTTAACTCGCTGTTTCCAGAGCGTGTCTCAACAGAGAAGTCCTGGATACGCCACCAGAGGTCGAGTGCCTTGGTATTGCGGACTCGGATGTAACGAGCATTGATCGCTCTAGTCACTTCCTTGGTTTGCTCACCTGACAAGCGATCGAGTTCCTGCCAAGTAGTACCGTCTGTAGAATACTCAAGCACACCTGTGGCAAGCTTATCACCCGTTCCTTGGCGAAGTCGTACTTTAGTGACTGACTTGACTTCACCGAGGTCAAGTTGTGCCCAAGCATCTACTGGTGTCGTATTGCTACCGTCAGCATTTGCCATCATGGCTTCTGTATTGTCCTTGCCATCAGTGATTTGACGGGCTGAGGTATTTAGTTTGTAAACTAAGTTTGAGCTTAGACTAACTGTCGTTGCTTGTTGGCTACGAGCTTTTTCAACTGGACGGTTGACTGCAATTTCCTGAACTGCAAACCAAGTGTTCTCGCGGTCTGCTGTCGCAATCATGCGAACTGCTTTGGCCTTGATGTTGAGATTCTCAAACTTAAGCAGGGATTCATTTCCGACATAGCTTGGCTCTTTCAAGGTTACCCAGTTGTCATTTTCATCTAGATACTGCACTTCTGCCTTACTAAAGGTATCACGTGGATTTGCCTGCGTTCCCATAGCAAAGGTCAAGGTTTGAATCGCTACTGGCTTGTTGAATTTCATACCGATATAATCACCTGTCTTGATGCTATTTGGTGATTTAATAATCGCATGAGTTGCCAAATCGCCATCCGTTACTTCTGCTAAACCACCTTCTACACCTGTTCGATTGGTGATAAAGGTACTGATGATTTGATCTGGATGCAAGACTTTTTGAACTTCAGATGCCAGAACTTCTTTCAGGGATAGGATAAATGGACGAATATGTTGAACACCCAATTCAGCTCTTTCCATATGGTCTACATAATGGAAGGTGTGAGTTTGAGACTGTTCGTACAATTTCAAACCTTTATAGTAGCTATCCCAAAGTTTGGCTGCATCGTTTGTAGCCATGGCTTCAGTTCCTGTAAGGAAGGCATCGAGAGCATTCATTTGATCGATTGCATTATCCAACCAATAGTGGATTTGGGCAACCATTTTTTTATCGCCTGATGCTTTATAGAGTTCGGCTGCTTCTTTAATCTTGGCAAATTCTGCACGCAAGGCTGCACGTTCGGCAGTCACATCCTGACCTGCTTTGAGCTTGGTCATGAAGTCTGTTAATTTTGGAGCTAAGTCTACCGATTCTTCTAGTTTGACGACACGATTATCCATGTTTTGGTTGATCATGTGCTTACCAAGTTCACGGAAGGCTGCCGATACCTTGCTATCTTCAAAATGACCATTTTCTACAAAGTTGAAGGCAATATCATTGATTTTCTTAGCTTCTTCTTCTGATTTCCACTGTTTCCATGAGTATTGAGCTCCTGAAAAGAGGGCAATCTTAGATGGTTCAGACTGTTGCATTGGGTTCAACATGATACCAGACAGCAAGCTAGGATCCACATTTGGATGAAGGAATTTCTCACCACCACCTAGAATCAAGTGTTGTTTAGAGTTATCTGTTACAGGCCAGTTAATCCAAAGTGAAACGGGGCGATAGGT